>CAYVUX010000034.1:0-4006 GCA_964455075.1 uncultured Desulfobacteraceae bacterium
GTGAGAACAGCGCCCCGATACGATTACACAGGCACGGCAACCGCCCCGGAGAGCGACAGGCATAGATCCGATCAGGAGATTGCCCACGGGAAGATGCTGGCGACCTCGGACACGGAGCGGATCTGGGGTTGGGGAACTCCGGCCGGCCGCATACGGGCCGGAAGAAGGGCCCGGCTCATATCAACGAGCGCGGAGCTCTTCCCCGGCGGCTTAACCCTGGAACTTGGATGCGGCACCGGGGTTTTTACCGAGTACTTTGCAGGGACGGGAACGAAGCTGGTCGCCCTCGATCTGTCTCCGGAACTCCTGGAGAAGGCAGGGCGGCGCAATTTGCCCCGGGACCTTGTAACCTACATGGAGTGCCGGTTCGAAGAGGCCGTCTTCGAGAAGCCGTTTGACTCCGTCGTGGGTTCATCGGTCCTGCACCACATGGAGCTTCAGGGTTCATTAAGGCGTATCTATAGTGTGCTCAAGCCCGGCGGAATTATGGCGTTTGCGGAACCCAATATGCTCAACCCCCAAATATTGCTGGAACGAAAGCTCTCATGGCACCCGCTTTTCTCGCACGTCTCACCCCAAGAAACGGCCTTCGTTCGGTGGCCGCTAAAAAGAGCAATCGAAAAGGCCGGCTTTGTGGAGGTGAGAATCAGGCCCTTTGACTGGCTGCATCCTCTGACTCCGGAACGATGGGTGAAGGCACTGAGCCGGTTGGGACGGAACGTGGAAGGGATCCCGGTTCTGCGTGAGTTTTCCGGTTCGCTTCTGATCTGCGGAATGCGTCCCGGGAAGGGCGCCCGGGAGGATCGCGGCCGGGAATCGATCCTTGATGACCACGCCCCGCATTGAGGAGAGGAAGAGGAATTCTTTATAGGTCCCGGGGTCTCGGATCGGTTTTTATGGAGCCCAGATACCCATTCTATCTGTACTGGGGAAATGCCGTTTACAGGCACGCCTACGGTCTCTACCGGCCTCTCTACTGGGGGTACAAGCGAATGTCCGACCGAAGGCTGATCCGGATGCTCGAACAGCATCTCCGTCCCGGAATGACCGCGCTCGACGTGGGAGCCAATGTCGGGTTCTATTCGGACCTCTTTTCCCGGCTGGTGGGGGAAAAGGGTGCGGTCCACTGTTTTGAACCTGAGCCGCAGAATTTCGAGCGGCTTCGGCGTGCGATGAAAGGAAAGAAAAACGTTGTCGTCAACCCCGTCGCAGTGGCGGAGAGAAAGGGTTCTCTCACACTGTATCTCTCCGAGGGCCTGAATATCGATCATCACACCTATGACGACGGCACCGGCAGGAGACCGGTGGAGGTGGCGTGTACTTCCATTGACGGGTATTTCAAAAGCGGGGAAAGGGTGGATTTGATTAAGATGGATATCCAGGGGGCGGAATACCATGCGTTGCTCGGCATGCAGCATACCATCCGGCGGTCCGCCAATGTGGCGCTCTTCTCTGAGTTCTGGCCGTATGGTCTCAAGAAGGCGGGCATCGATCCGGAAAAGTACCTCAACCTCCTCCGTTCCCTTGGATTTTCGATCCGCTTCTCGCATAGCCGGCACGCCGTCGAATTTTCCTCCAAGACCGGAGAGCATCGCTTCTGCTCCCAGATCTTCTGTTTTAGGACGGGAGGGAAACCCTCATGACGGCCTGCAATCGGGAGAGGGCAGCGGGAGCCGGTACGCATGCCGTGATGGAGGACGAGCAGGCCGGGGACTTTTCATGTCGTTGAAAACACTGGCCGTGATTGTCAACTACAGGGTGGCGCCCCAGGCCGTGGCGGCGGCGCGATCTGTGCTGAACTCGGATTCCGTAGGCCCCGTCGAGGTGGTGGTGACAGATAACAGCGAGGACCCGGAGGAAGCTTCCCGGCTGCGTTCGGAGCTGCCGGCCGGGGTGATTCTCGAAGTCAATTCGAAAAATGTGGGATTCGGAAGGGCCTGCCGAGCCGTGTATGACAAGTTTCCCTCGGATCTCGTCCTGCTCCTCAATCCCGATGCAAGGCTCCTGGAGGGAGGCCTGGCGCGTCTCCAGCACACGCTGCGGGAGAAAAAAAAGGCGGCCGCGGTGGCGCCGGATACGCTCTGGCACGAAGGCGCCCCATTTCATCTTCCGCCGTCCTGTCCTCCGGCCCTGTTTCTCTACCAGCCCCTGCTGGCGAGGTTCGGCCGCAAGGCCTGGTTCGAAAGACTGCTGGGGGGACTCTGGAGGCGACACGCCGTGAAGATCTGGAGCGCAACCAAGCCGGTAAGGGTCAGGAATCTCTCCGGAGGGCTGGTTCTTCTCGAAAGGAAAGCGGTGGAAAAGGCGGGAGGGCTTTTCGATCCGCGTTTCTTTCTCTACTTCGAAGACATGGACCTCTTTATTCGGTTGAGAAAGGCGGGCTATCAGCTTCTTGCAGAGCCCAGGGCAAAGGCCGTGCATTATTACGATCAGTGCGCCCGGGAGATGTGGAGACAGAAACGGGCCCACATGGCCGAATCGCAGAGGCTCTTCGTTGAGAAGCACCGGAACGGCTGGAAAGACCGGGTCACCGAACGGCTGGGGAGGAAGACGGGCGAGGCGCGCGACGAGATCGGCGACATTTGCCTGCGTGAATTTCGCGCCCCCTTTGAGATAGAGGTGCCGCAGGCCTTCGTGGACGAGTGGCTCTTTGAATGGAGTCCCTGCCGGAATTTCATCCCTTCCATGGGGCTTTTTGGGGCGGGCCCTCGGCTCGAATTTTCGGAGCGATGCTGGGACATGCTGGCTCCTGGACGGTATTTCGGCAGGATAGGTCCCCCCAAGGGGTTCGGCGGGAAGGCGGTCGTAATTTCCTGGCTGGTGGAGGACCCCAGGGGCTGCAAGATACACCCTGGAAGTTGACAGAGGGATTGGCTGTGGAGGCTATGGACAACATCGTGGAGACAAAAAGAGGCCGGTTTCGTTTCCGCCTGTACCGGGAAGAGGACGAACAGGGCGTGCTCTTGCTTTGGAAAGCGGCGTTCAACAAAGATATGGATCCCGACATCTGGCGGTGGAAATACGAGCAAAGCCCTTACGGCCGGCAGATAGTCGTGTGCGAAGACGCCGAAGAGAGCGGAAGAATCCTCGCTGTGTACTCGGGGATCCCCTACAAGGCCCGTTGGCAAGGAGACACGGTCGCCCTCACCCAGTTGATGGATATCATGTCCCACCCGGACTATCGGGGCGAGGGGTTGTTCGTGCGCGCGGCGAAGTACTTCTTTGAAATATTCGGCCCCCCGCACGGGGCCGTTTGTCTCTACGGGTTTCCTGGAGGATATCACTTCAAGCTGGGAGAACGCATCCTCGGCTATGAGGCCCTGGAGGGGGGAGTGGCCTTCCTTGCGGGCTCCACGGAAGCCGTCGGAAAGAAAGGCGGCGCATTTGCCGGCCGTGTTCTTCCAATGGAGGATTTGGAATCCGGTGTGGATGAACTTTCCGTGTCGTTGTCGGAGGATTACCCTTTTTCCGTGATTCGGGATTCGGCCTTTCTTCGGTGGCGTTTTCTGAGACACCCCTGGAGAAAATATGAGATCTGGGGCTACAGGTCCTATTTGGGCGGACGTTTGAAGGGGTACGCGGTCCTTTCCGTCGAGGAAGAGACCGCCCGGCTGGTCGACGCCTTGCTGCCGCCCGGGAAAAAGATCTTCTCCGGGTTCCTTCCCCGGGTGGCGGAGGAGCTCAAGAGCCGGGGCGTGGAAAGGGTGGAAACCTGGCTGCCGGCACGGCATTTCACGGCGGAATTTCTTCGTACATTGGGATTTGAAGCCCTGCAGGAGCCGTTGGGAATTATCCCTACGGTCCGGATCCTGCACGAGAGTCTGAGCTGTGAGTGGATATCCCGGAACATCTTCTATACAATGGCCGACGGCGACCTGCTTTGAAGTCTATTGTCCGGAAAAGAGCCTTTTGCAGTGCGGGGGCGGATCCGCTTCTTCGGGTCCCCCCGGATGATGCCCTAATGGTTGGATCCGGCGGCTTCTCCCGGCAAGTGCCCCCAAAAACC
>CAYVUX010000034.1:4016-14293 GCA_964455075.1 uncultured Desulfobacteraceae bacterium
ACCGGCTTTCAAGAGGTTACGGCCCGCCCAAAAGGGGGAGGCCTTTGCAAAAACCGAACAAGTTTTGGCTGGTAGCTCCGCAAACTGTAACAGTCGTCATGCCGGCCTGCACCGTACTCGATACGGTGGCATCCAGTCCGCCTAACGATGCGGATGCACTGGATTCCCCGGTTAAACCGGGGAATGACGGAACAGCAGTATTAACAGCTTCCACGATTGAGCAACCGTTTTCGTCAAGAATGGGGTTATGCAAAGCTCTCAAGGGGACTTTTAAAGGTCTCAAGGAGAATGCGGAATGAGCCGCTCTGTTCCGGACAAAGAAGTCATCAACCGGTCGTCACGGACGGATCTTCTCTGGGAATACGGGCCGTGCCCCCTGTGTGGATGCCGGGGCGAATACGAGCCTTTTTATCGGTTTTCTCCCTCCGGGAGCAGCAGGGGCCTGCATCAGAGTCTGCCTCTTCCCGGGACGGTACAGATTGTCCGGTGCAGAGCATGCGGGCTCCATTATCTTTTTCCGAGACCCAGGGAAGAGTGCGTCCGCCGAATATACGGGGCGGAGAGCTATTTCAGCGGGGACGGAGGCGGCGGATATGAAGACTATCGGAGCCAGGCCTCGCATTTGAAGGAAACATTCCGCCGATTCCTCAGGAAGCTTGATGCCGGGGGGCTGACGGGGGGCGGGGTGGCGGATATCGGGTGCGGCCTTGGCTACCTGCTGGAGGAAGCGTCACCGTTCTTCAGTGTCCGCATGGGAACGGAGCTCTGCCGTGAGGCGGCCGAAGCGGTATCCGAGATCTGTGACGGGGTCGTTTGCGGGGGAGCCGCCGAAATGGCCGCGACCGGCAACCGGTTTCGCCTTGTGGTATCGGTAGGTGTGCTGGAGCACGTCTATGAACCCGTTTCATTCTTAAAAGAATGCGGGAGGCTGGCCGTGGATGACGGCGCCGTGGTTCTGGTCACTCCGGATATGCAGGGACCCTGGCGCAGGTTGTTGGGAAAACGCTGGCCTTCGCTGAAGTTGCCCGAGCACATTGCGTTCTATGACCGGAAAACCCTCGCCGACCTTGGAACGAGAGCCGGCATGGTGCTTGAGAAAGTCATTCCATTTCATCAGGTGTTCCCGCTCGGCCTTGTGTTGAAAAGGTTGGGGATCCGTGGTATCCCAACCGTCCGGTGGGGAAAAATTTCCATGCCGTTGCCGAACGTGATGATGGCCGGCGTGTTCAAGAAGACCCATTCCGGGTCGGAAAAACGAACCGCCCAGGAAGGACGTGATGGCAGGCGAAGACAAAGCCCGCCCGAGCAGGAGTGAGGCCATGCCAATCCCGGGAGACTATCAGTTCCGAGCCCTCCATCACGGGCACCCCATTCAAAGGGCGTGGCACAGGGGAAAACTGGAGGCCGTTCGGCGGATCGCGCCACCGGCGAAAGGAAGCCTGGTCCTTGATGCCGGGTGCGGTTCCGGGGTTCTTACCGATATGCTGGCCGGAATGGGCGCCCGGGTGCTGGGAGTCGATTGGAGTGCCAAGGCCATCGAGTTTGCACGGGATGCCTACGGCCGTCCGGGGGTGGACTTCATTTGCGCCTCTCTCCTGGATTTCCAGGGAGGGCCGTTCGATGCGGTCTATTGCCTCGAATGCGTGGAGCACTTTCCCCCGGAAGAGGTCGTTCTGCTGTTGAAACGGCTGGCTTCGCTGGTGGACTCGGAAGGAAGGCTTTTCCTGACCACGCCCAACTATCTGAGCGCTTGGCCGGCGTTGGAAGGATTGCTGGATCTCCTCAATAAAACCCCGCGGATGAAAGGAGAGCAGCACCAATCGCCCATGACGCCGCGGCGGCTCGGGAGGCACCTGGAGGCCGGGGGCTGGAGAATCCTCGAGATGGGATCGTTCAACGGGCTTGCTCCTTTTGCGAGCGCATTTTCGGAGTCATTGGCGCGGCTCTTGAGAAATTGGGAATTCCGCCGCCCTACCGGCCTCTTGAGGAACCTGCTTTATGTTCTGGGGGAGCCTGTCAAATCGTAAGAGCGAAAAGGGAATAAAATGAAAGACCTCGTCAAGGAGGGCAGCGGAAACCGGACGCCGGAGATTTCCGTGGTGATCCCCGCATACAACGAAGGCCGTGGTATTGAGAGGATGCTCCGGAAGACGCGTTCCACGCTGGATTCCATTGCGGAGAGCCATGAAGTGATCGTTGTGGATGACGGCTCTACAGACGATACGTGGGAGAAGGTTACGGCCCTGGCTGAAGACGACAGTCGTCTCAAGCTGCTTCGATTTACGAGGAACTTCGGAAAAGAATCGGCCATACTCGCCGGGCTCGTTCACAGCCGCGGGCAGGCTGTGGTGGTCATGGACGGAGACCTCCAGCATCCCCTCGATCTCCTGGAGGAAATGGTGAGCAAGTGGCGGCACGAAGGGGCAAAGGTCGTTCATGGAGTCAAGGAAGAGAGGGAGAAGACGCCCTGGATTCGGGAGGCGGGGGCTGAGGTGTTCTACGGGGTTATGAAACGGTTTTCCGGGTATGATCTCAAGAATGCCACGGATTACAAGTTGTTGGATCGTACGGTCGTCGATTGTTATGTCCGCCTCCCGGAGCATGTACGGTTCTTCAGAGGCCTCGTCCCCTGGCTGGGATACAGGCCGGTATCTGTCTCTTTCTCACCCCGGGAAAGAAGAGACGGAGAAAGCCGTTGGACCCCGATGCAGCTGGTGCGATTGGCCGTAAGGGCCGTCTGCGCTTTTTCCTCCATACCGCTCCAGGTGGTCACCATCCTGGGGGCACTCATGTTCGCCGCGAGCCTCGTGCTGGGCGTGGAGACCGTATATCTCAAGCTGGCCGGTCGGGCCGTCGCGGGGTTCTCGACAGTGATCCTCCTCCTTCTCTTTGTCGGGAGCATCCTGATGGTCAGTCTGGGAGTAATCGGACAGTACATTGCAATGATCTATGAGGAGATCAAAGGACGGCCGCCCTTCGTGATCGAAAAGTCACGCAATGTCGATGTTCAGGAAAGTCCGAAAACATAGCCCCGTGCACGTGGACAGCGGGCCGGTGGAGGAGACGGAATTTCAGGAAGGACGTTTTCGAAGGAACCATGGAAAATGAAAAAGGGTTAGTGCCTTACCACACAACGGATCCTACCGGAAAGAGAACCCTGGTCCTCGCGCCCCATCCGGATGACGAGACCATTGGATGCGGAGGCACGCTGGTTCTGCACGCCGATGCGGGTGACTCCGTGAAGGTAGTGTTTCTGACAAACGGAGCAAAGGGTGATCCTTCTCAAAAGATGGAAAAGGACTCCTATGTGAGGCTGAGGCAGGAAGAGGCCCGGAAGGCATGTGCGGATCTGGGGGTCCGGGATATCGTTTTCTGGCCTTTCGAGGACAGAAGTCTGGCGGGGGCCAGGGGCGCCCTGAGGCGCATGATGGATTTGCTGGAGAATTTCCGGCCTGAACTCGTTTATGTGCCTTCCCCCCTGGAGTTTCATCCCGACCACCGGGCGGCGGCTCACCTCTTTTGTGATGCCGTACGAGGGAAGAAATGGGACTTTGAAGTGGCCTTTTATGAAGTGAGCCAGCCGATCAGCGTAAACAGACTGGTGGACATCACCCCTGTGATGAGTCGGAAAATGAGGGCCCTGGAGGCATACCAAAGCCAGCTCGAGGAACGCCATTATGAGGACGTTTGCACTTCGCTGGCCCGCTTCCGGACGTTCACGCTGCCCGGCGAGGTGATTTACGCGGAAGGATTCTCGGTGTGGGAGGCGGATTTCGTGCGGAAAGCGGGCGTCCTCGCCATACCGTTTCAACCCATATACCGCTTGGCCCCCCATTCCGGAGAGGCAGGCCCCCTTGTGTCCGTCGTGGTCCGAACCAGGAACAGGCCCCACTTGCTGTCGAACGCCATACGCTCCATCGCCCAACAGACCTATGCAAACCTTGAGATTGTGGTGGTCAACGACGGGGGAGAGGATGTCCGGCATCTGGCGGAAGAACTGGCCGGGGAAATCCCCGTGGTCTATGTGTGTCATGAAAGGAGCCTGGGGCGAGCCGGGGCGGCCAATGCGGGCATCATGGCGGCGCACGGGACATATGTAAATTTCCTGGACGATGATGACATCCTCTTGCCGGAGCACGTTGAGAAGCTCGTAAACCGGGCCCTGGCCGGCAATCACAGGATCGTCTATAGTTCGGTGCTCAATGTGCATTACGACGGGCCTCCGGAGAATCCCGGAAGGCGCACAAAAGAGGAGATCGTTTACAATCAGGCTTTCAACCCCGATCTCCTTCTCTTTGAAAACTATATCCCCTTGATGAGTGTGCTGCTTCACCGGGATGTGCTCTCAGAGGTGGAGCTCTTTTCCCAAGAGCTGGATCTTTTCGAGGACTGGGATTTTTGGGTTCGGCTGTCCCGCAAATTTGATTTCCATCATGTGGACGAAGTGACGGCCGAATACCGCTTTTATGAGACGGCAAGTGTGGACGAATCCTACAGACGAAAATATGAATTCGACAAAGCGCAGGAGGCATTTTTTGACAGGGTGAAGCCTTATCTGGATGGCCGCTCCTGGATGAGCTTCCTCAATCAAGGTCTGGTTTCCAAGCTCAGGAAGCAGGTAAAAGAGATCGAGGCGCGCTATATCGAGGAAAGAGAGACGAGATCCAGTGCCGAGGCCGTTCTTAAAGAAACGAGAAAGGAAGTCCAGGATAGAAGCCTGCAAGTCCAGAAGGCGAAAAGCGAACTGCAGGCGCTTTCAAGGAAACTGGTCGACAAAGAGAAGCAGCTCAAAAAAGCGGATGAATGGCTGAAGGAGGGCAATGCACGAATAAGAGAAAAGGACCTGCAATTGGCCCGGGCGGATGAATGGCTCAAGGAATCCCAGGCCAAACTGAGAGATAGGGAAACGGAACTCAGAAACGCCCTTGAAAAGAACAGCCGGCAGGACCGGCTGCTCAGAGAATTGCGGGAGGATCTCACCCTGACCAGTCAAAAAGGGCAACGGCTGGAGGCCCAGGCCGTGAATTTCAAAGCACAGCTGGAGAAGGCCTACGAGAAGATTCGGAACCAGCAGACCGTGATTGAATCCAAGAATATGCTGCTCGAGGAAATATTTTCTTCCAAAGGGTGGCTGTGGTTGACCCGGGCAAGGAGGGTAAAGCAAAAGGTCTCGTTCAGGAAGCAAAAGCCCGGCGCGAAGACGCAGACCGGGAAAAAGGATGCATCCCTTTCATTCCCCGCGAGCAAGGCCTATCATGCAAAGATCAGGCATCCCTTGGAGCTCGACAGGCCGAAAGTCGTTCACGCCATCGCGAATCTCATGACGGGCGGGTCTAGCAGACTCATCGTAGACCTTTTTGAGCACTTGGGTCATATTTACGATCAGGAAATTGTATCCTTCTTCATTCCGGATCCTCCCGAATACGAAGGCGTCACAGCACACGATTTTTCGAAGATGAGTGCGGAACGGATTGAGCGTTTCCTGCGGGAAAAGAATCCGGCCTTGGTGCACGTCCATTACTGGGGCGATTGCGATGACCCGTGGTATGCAAAGATCTTTGACGCCGTCGAGAGGATCCCCTGTAGAATTGTTGAGAATATCAATACACCGGTTGCTCCGCTTATCCGGGAGAAAGTGGATCGATATGTGTACGTAAGCCGTTATGCGATGTATTTTGCCGATCCGATTGAAGAGAAGTCCTCGGTCATCTATCCAGGGAGCGACCTGGGGATGTTCCAGAGAAACGGCGCACCCGTACCTGATAATGCTATTGGCATGGTTTACCGCCTCGAAGGAGACAAGCTCAGAGATGATTCCATTGAGGTGTTCATCGAAGTGGTGAAACGGAGGCCGAAGACGCAAGCCTACATTGTGGGAGGCGGGAGTTTTTTGGAACCTTACAAAAATCGCGTGGCATCGGAAGGACTCTCCGGAAATTTTGTGTTCACAGGATATATTCCTTATGAGCAGCTTCCCGCGTACTACAGGAAGTTCTCGCTTTTTGTGGCCCCCGTGTGGAAAGAAAGTTTCGGTCAGGTCTCGCCGTTCGCCATGAATATGGAGATCCCCGTCGTTGGGTATGATGTAGGAGCCCTCTCCGAGATTCTTGGAGGCCGGGAGTGCCTTGGAAAAGACCGTTTCGAACTCGTCGAGATTATCGTGGCGTTGCTCAATGACCGAAAAAGAAGAATAGAAATAGGAAAACAAAACAGGGAAAGAGTCCAGCGCCTTTTTTCCGTGGAGGTGATGGTCGAGAATTATCGCCGGCTGTACATGGAGCTTCTGGACGGCGAATAGCACGATGTTTTCTATAATGTACATGTCGTTTTTGCCGGCTGGATAGGACGGAATAATGGGTGAATCAGAATGAAAAGGCTGAAGATACTGCTCCCAGTTCACGTATTTTTCCCCAGGCACTTTTACGGAACGGAAACCTATACATTTGAACTGGCAAAGAATCTCGAGAGCCTGGGGCACGAACCTGTTGTGTTGACGGCGATTCCCTACGGCGAAGAAGGTAAAGGGGAGTTCTATACAACATATGAATACGAGGGACTTCCAGTTCATTGCATTGACTTGAACTGGAAACCCCATAATCGGTTCAAACAAACGTACTACAGGCCGGAGCTTGCTCCAGTCTTGAACGAAACCCTGGACCGGGTCCGACCCGATCTGGTTCATGTCACGCATCTGATCAATCATACTTCGATCCTTCTCGAGGTGTTGAGGGATCGGGGGATTCCGGCGGTGGCCACATTGACGGATTTTTTCGCGATATGCTTTAACAATAAATTGGAAAGGCATAATGGAGAGCTCTGCCTGGGCCCGAATGCCGGCTCCACGAACTGCTTGACCTGCTATTTGCGGACGGCGCAGCCGTTCTATCGGGGCAGTTTTCTCAGGACCCTCGTAAACAACGATGTCCTCATAAAGAGCGTTTCCAGGTTTTTTTGCTTTCTGAGCAAGGCCCCGGGCTTTCGCTATGGAACGATCTCAGGGCATGTCCATGACGTCACCCGGAGGACAAGGGCCCTCAGATATTTGTACGGAGCATACAAGTTCATGATCGCTCCCACGGATTTTCTCTACGATGCCTACGCCCGGAACGCCTTCTACGCGGACCGGTTGGAAAAGATCAACTTCGGAATCAATCTGGATTTCGGCGAGGAATTCAAGCAATCGAGAAAGAGCCCGAAGTCGGCCGTGAAATTCGGGTACATCGGACAAATCACCGCTCATAAGGGGGTGGACTTGCTCGTCAATGCTTACAAGGGAGTGAGAGGAAAGAAGTCCCTCCTGATTTACGGCCCTCCGGACCAGGACCACCATTACATGAAAGAATTGACCCGGATTTCCTCCGGGGCGGAGTGCGTGGAATTCAGGGGAACGTTTCCACGTGAAGAGCTCCCGGCCAGGCTTTCGGAGTTGGATGTGCTGGTGATCCCCTCAAGGTGGTATGAGAACAGCCCCTTGGTCCTTCTCTATGCACTGGCCACAAAGACTCCTGTAGT
This sequence comes from uncultured Desulfobacteraceae bacterium, assembly GCA_964455075.1. Classification (GTDB taxonomy): domain Bacteria; phylum Desulfobacterota; class DSM-4660; order Desulfatiglandales; family Desulfatiglandaceae; genus CAYVUX01. Next base: position 11,529 of record CAYVUX010000034.1, read on the forward strand.
AGTGACGGATGTGAAAGGCATGAGCGAATTTGTCTCCGATGACGTGAACGGATACACCTTCCAGATGAACAATCAGATCCATTTGACGCGGATCATGCAAAACCTGGTGGACCATCCGGGAATTATCGAGCGCCTTTCCCGGAATGCCCAATATACCATGGATACATCCGACCACGCCCGAAAGGTCCTTGCACTGTACGAGAAGGCCTTGAACGGGACTCCATGAAAATCGTCTACACCTCCCACCAGTTTTTTCCGGAATACGGAGCCGGCACGGAAACCCTGGCCTATGAAACAGCCAAGGGCATGAAGAGCCGGGGCCACGAGGTCTTTATTTTCACCGGGCACCCCGTTCGGGATTTCTCTGAGCGGTGCGAGAGCTTTGACCGGTACGAGTACGACGGCATGCCGGTGGAACGATTCTTTCACGCGAACGGACGATCCGCCGACCCGAAGAACCCGATGGAAGCGGAATACAACAACCGGGTCTTCGGCAGGTATTTTGAAAAGAGGCTGTCCCATATAAGGCCGGATATCGTCCACTTCTACCACTTGCAGCGGATTTCCGCATCGCCCATTGACGTTTGCACTCGGGCCGGCGTGCCCACCGTGTTTACGGCAACGGATTTCTGGCCAGTCTGCCCCACGAATCAGTTGTTGCTTCCGGACCAGACCGTCTGCAATGGACCGGATCCGAACATGGTCAATTGTGTGAGGCATTTGGCCCGTGCGTTTCGGGGAGAGAGGGCGGAGATTATCCTGCGATGCGTTCCTCCGAGGCTCTTGAGAAATACCATCAGCAGGATCGAGCAGGCAGGAGATTGGATAGGGAACTTCCCGTACCTGGCGATGGTGAAGGCATTGGCCCGGAGGCCTGAGTCCATGAGGAAGCTCTTCGGCCGGTTGAACCGGATTCTTGTCGCCACCGATTTTATGGCTGAGGCCCTTAGACGATTTTTGGTAACGGGAGGGAAGATCGGGAAGCTTCCGTTCGGAATGGATTTGGGTCCGCTACATCGTGATCGGCCAAAGGGGGAGCAGGAGAAGTTGAGAGTCGGGTTTATCGGCACCCTCTATCCTCACAAAGGCGCGCACATTCTGCTTCAGGCAGTCGCACGCTTGCCAAGGGACTTGCCCCTGGACGTAAAGGTCTACGGATCACTTGAACAGTTTCCCGACTATGTCGAAACACTTCGAAGCATTGCCAATGAAGATCCGAGGATTCAGTTCCGCGGTACATTCCCGAAGTATCGAATCGGAGAAGTGTTTTCAGGCCTCGATCTCTTAGTGCTTCCTTCCCTGTGGCATGAGAATACTCCGTTGACACTTCATGCGGCTCAGGCTGCGGGTGTGCCCGTGGCGGTTTCCCGGGTGGAAGGGTTGAAAGAGATTGTTAGAGAGGGAAGGAACGGGCTCTTTTTTCAGAAAGGGGATGTGCGGGGGCTCTCTGAAGTCCTTCAAAGACTATACGCCGACAGGAGGCTTCTTCGTTCTCTTTCGGATCACAGCGTGAAGCCGAAGAGCGTTTCCGCCTACGTGGATGAACTGGAAGGGATCTACGAGGAGGTCCTCGAGGAACATAGGGAAGAGGCGGAAAAGCCAATTTGATAAAACAGCGTTCATCAGAAGCGATTCCCGGGGTGGAAATGAGCCCTTAGGGCGTTCCGCCAACGGTTTGCTCTGTTGAGAAGAGGGAGGAAAGACCGATCGCCATGCGATGCCTGATACTGGGAGGAGCCGGATTCATCGGTTCGCATGTTGTAGATGCCCTGGTCGCGAGGGGACACGGGGTGAGGGTTCTGGATCTCAAGAATGTCAGCAAAGAAAATCTCAAAAGATCTATGGACCACATTGAGATAACGGAAGGGGACTTTCACAATGTGAAGGAGGTTGCGCCGGCCCTCGAAGGCATGGACGTGGTGGTACATCTTGTCTGCACCACCCTTCCGGGGCCCTCCAACGAGAACCCGGCCTACGATGTGGAAAGCAATGTGGTCGGGACGTTGAATCTCCTCGACAAGGCCGTGGAAACGGGGGTGAAGAAGATCGTTTTCGCCTCGTCCGGAGGTACGGTCTACGGGATTCCCGGGCGTGTCCCCATCCCGGAAACACATCCTACGGAGCCTATCTGCTCCTATGGAATCAGCAAGCTGGCGATCGAAAAATACCTGGCGCTTTACGGCCGGCTCCACGACCTCGGTTATGTGGTACTCAGGCTCGGCAACCCTTACGGGGAAAGGCAGCGGACGGACAGTGTCCAGGGCGCGGTGGCCGTATTCCTGGGGAAGACTCTTAGGGGAGAAGCCATTACGATCTGGGGGGACGGTTCGGTCTCGCGGGACTATTTTTATATTGACGATCTGGTGTCCGCATTTGTGCGCTCCATCGAGGGAGAATGTCCCTCCCGGATTTACAACATAGGAAGCGGACGGGCCTACTCGCTTGTTGACATCCTGAGTGCGATTCGCGCAGTGACAGGACTGGAGCCCGAAGTTTCCTTCGCCCCGGGGCGTTCGCTGGATGTGCCCGTCAACTGCCTGGATATCGGTAGAGCGACAACAGAATTGAACTGGAAACCGGAGATATCGCTGGAAGAAGGGCTGGAGAGAACCTGGCGCTGGATGGAATCCGGCTAGGTACGATCCAATCACTGCTTTGGCGGGATGCCGAGATTCCAGTATCCCGGAATGCGAGTGACCGTCCACCCCTGGTCCCGGCAGGCGACAAGGGCGGGGAGTTCCCGGAGACCTTTGCAAAACCCGGAA
>CAYVUX010000035.1:0-13904 GCA_964455075.1 uncultured Desulfobacteraceae bacterium
CCAATGACTGTGCCATGTGAATCATCTCGCCGAAACTGGTCGAGGTCGGCCGGCATTTGAATATTTCGGTGATTACCAATTCCGAGGTGGAATCTCTGGAAGGAGAGCCGGGAAATTTTCGGGTAACCTTGAAAACTCAACCCCGGTACATTGATCCTCTCAAATGTACGGGCTGCGGCCAATGCAGCCAGGTCTGCCCCGTTACCGCGGTCAACGAATTCGACTGCGGTCTCGATCTCAGGGCCGCCACCTATATCCGATACGCCCAGGCGGTACCGCTCGCCTACACCATAGACCGCGACTTGTGCATTGGGTGCGGCCTGTGCCAAAAGGTTTGTCTGGCCGAAGCCATTCGATATGACGACGAATCCTCCCGCACAGAGGTGACCGTCGGGGCCGTGATTCTTGCCACCGGAAACCAGGTCTATGATCCTTCGCATCTTGAGACATACAATTACAGCCAGTCGCCCAATGTGATTACCAGCATGGAATTCGAGCGCATCCTGAGCGCATCGGGCCCCTATTTCGGGCACCTTATGCGGCCGTACGATCGGGAGGAGCCCAAAAAGATCGCCTGGATCCAATGCGTGGGATCTCGCAGCCGCCATAACGGGGGAAAGCCCTATTGCTCGGCGGTATGCTGCATGTATGCCATCAAGGAGGCGGTGATCGCCAAGGAACACGGGCACTCCGCCCTTGATGTCGCGGTCTTTTTCATGGACATGAGGACCTGCGGCAAGGAATTCGAGAAATATTACGAACGGGCCAAAAACGAACACGGGGTACGCTTTATTCGCTCCCGGGTTCACAGCGTGGAGCCGGTGGGGGATGGGGACCTCAAGATCTCCTACGTGGACGACCGGGGCGCCCTGGAGAGCGAGATATTCGATATGGTGGTCTTGTCCACGGGGTTTGAAGTTCCCCCGGACGCGGTTGCCCTGGCCAACCGGCTGGGGGTTTCGCTGGACACCGACTCCTTCGCCGCCACGACAAGCTTCGAACCGGTGGCCACCTCGCTCCCAGGAGTGTACGTATGCGGTGCACTCCAGGGGCCGAAGGACATCCCTCACTCGGTCATGGAGGCATCTGCCGCCGCGGCGCTTTCCGGTTCCCTGCTGAGTTCGGCTCGCTGGTCGGATTGCAAAGTTCAGGAACTGCCGGAGGAGACCAACGTTACGGGAGAGCCTCCTCGCATTGGGGTTTTCGTCTGTCACTGCGGGATTAACATCGGGGGTGTCGTGGACGTCCCCGAGGTCAGGGAATATGCCCGCGGCCTTCCCCGCGTCGTGTATGTAGAGGACAACCTCTATACCTGCTCCCAGGATACCCAGGTAAAAATGTCGGAGGTCATCAAAGAGCAGGGGATCAACCGGGTGGTGGTTGCCGCATGCACCCCCAAGACCCATGAACCGCTTTTCCAGGAGACGCTCCAAAACGCCGGGCTGAACAAGTACCTCTTTGAGATGGCCAACATCCGCAACCAGGACTCCTGGGTGCACGGCCATGATCCGCAACCGGCCACCGAAAAGGCCAAGGACCTTGTCCGTATGGCCGTGGCCAAGGCCTCCCTTCTGGAACCCCTGCCGGAAATGGAGCTCGATCTCAACCCGGTCACGCTGGTGATCGGCGGAGGCGTCGCCGGAATGGGGGCGGCCAGGAATCTGGCGGACCAAGGCTACGAAGTGCACCTGATTGAGCGTTCTTCCCAACTGGGAGGTCAAGCCCGCTCTTTATACAAGACCTGGAAGGGAGAAAACATTCAAGAGTACCTCCGCCATGTAATCGATGAGGTCAAGAACCACCCGGACATACACGTTTACACCGGGGCGGAAGTGTCCCGGGTGGAAGGATTTGTAGGGAACTTTGTCTCCGTGCTGAACCTGGGTGGGGAAAAGGAGATTGAGCTGGAGCATGGAATTGCCATTCTGGCCACAGGTGCGGAAGAGCATAAGCCGGAAGAATACCTTTATGGAAAGGATCCGCGGGTGCTGACGCACCTGGAGCTCGACAGGCGGTTCCTGGACAATGATCCTTCCCTGGAGGAGTTGCATTCCGCCGTCTTTATCCAGTGCGTGGGCTCGCGGGAGCCGAATCGCCCCTATTGCAGCCGGGTTTGCTGTACCCATACCATGGAAAGTGCACTGGAACTAAAGCGCCGGAATCCGGAAACGGCGGTCTATGTCCTCTATCGAGATCTTCGAACATACGGACAACGAGAGCAATTGTATCACCAGGCCCGCGAAGCCGGCGTGATCTTTATCCGATATGACATGGAAAACAAGCCAAAGGTCCAGGCCGGAGAAGAACGCCTGGAGATCCACGTTTCCGATCCCATCCTGGGGATTCCCCTGTGCATTCAGGCGGATCTATTGACCCTGGCCACGGCCGTTGTGCCGCCCGAAAATGCTGCGCTTTCCCGTTTTTTCAAGGTGCCTGTAAGCGATGACGGCTTTTTCATAGAGGCGCATGCGAAGCTGAGGCCGGTGGACTTTGCCACGGAGGGGGTGTTCCTCTGCGGCCTGGCCCACTATCCCAAGTCGTTGGACGAGAGTATCGAACAGGCGCTGGCGGCCGCGGCACGGGCCTCCGGGTACCTGGCCAAAGCGAAGGTCCTTGTTGGCGGGACCGTGGCGGAGGTCAACGCCTCGCTGTGCAGCCGGTGTGGTGTTTGCGTGGAGATCTGTCCTTTCGGCGCCCCCTATTTTGCGGATAGCGGATCTGCGTGCATCAATTCCGCCCTCTGCAAAGGCTGCGGCCTGTGCGTGGCCTCCTGCCGGAGCGGCGCCCTCCACTTGAAAGGGTATGATGAAGGCCAAATCCTGGCAATGATCGACCAGGTTTGATTTTCGGCTCCGGCGTAACGACAAACGATCTCTTGACCCCTCCGTACACCCGGAACAAGACAGGGGCTATGCCGTCTGCAGCATTCGCGTGGCGTGAAGGGCATCCCCTGCGGATCAACATGCCGGGCAATAGGCTCGCGGGCATGGCTGTTCCTCCAGGACGCTCTCAAGTGTTTTCCTGCTTCAGCCTGACGGGTTTCCGTTTTTCTTTCTACCCCACCGGGTAACATTGACCCCAAGGAGAGATTCGCCTATAATTTTTCCACAGCCGCCGGGGAAGGTATCATGAATCGGAACGGAGAAAACGCAAGTGCCGAACAGTTGGAGGAACTCCCGCTCAATCTGGCCATTGTCGGCGGAGGCCAAGCCTGCAAGTTTTTCCTGGAATTTCTGGATGAGAACCCCTTCCCGTATCTGAAGGTCAAAGTCCTTGCCGTATGCGATGTGGATCCCCAGGCTGAGGGAATGGTCCTCGCCCGGGAAAAGGGGATCCTCACGACGCAGGAATATCATGACATCTTTCAGATCAACGGGCTCGACGGCGTCCTCGAGTTGACCAACAACAGGGATGTCCTTTTGGACCTGATACGCTTGCGGCCCAGAGGCTTGTGGATCCTGGAACACAATATCGGCCGGTTGCTGAGAAGCCTTTTTGCCGTGAACCAGCAGCTCCAGACAAAAGAGCGGGAGGTGGCCCTCGAAAGAGCCATATCGGAATTGCTGCTGCATCAGACCAATGAGCGGATTGTATTGCTGGCGCCGGATTACACCATCCTGGATGCCAATGCAGGGTACTTGAGCGGTGTCCGCCGGTCCAGGGAAGAGGCGATCGGAAAACACTGTTATAAAGTCATCTATGGGTTTGATTCGCCTTGCTCCGAGTGGCAACCGGAGATGGGGTGCCCCATGCTGGAGACTCTGCAGACCGGCGAAAGGGCACAGGTGATCCACGAACAGTGGGACGAGGAGGGAAATCCCACGTACTGTACTCTGGAGACCTATCCGGTCAAAGGGGAAGAGGGGGAAGTCAAGCGGATCATCGAGATCCGACGAGACATCACCAAGGAGCTTCCCTCCCGCTGGGAAATGCGGCTGAAAGAACTCAAGACGGACTTGGGGAGATTGGTTCAGGAAGACCGCATGCTGTCCCTCGGAAAACTCTCCGCCAGCTGCGCCCACGAAATCAACAATCCCATTCAAGGGCTCTTGACTTTTGCCCATTTAATGCAAAGCATCCTGTCGAAAAAAGAACCCCGCCAAGAAGATCTGGAAGAGTTCAAGGGCTATCTGAAGCTCATGAGCAATGAGCTGGAGCGTTGCGGGAACATCGTCTCCGGCTTGCTTTCCTTTTCTCGGGAGTCCTCTATGGAGACTCGAGAGGTGGATTTGAACGAGGTCCTTCGGTCCGTCATCACGCTGACTGGCCATCACATGGAACTGCAGGATGTCACACTGGATCTGGAGCTCTACGATGAGTCTCTGAACATTCGAGGGGACGTGAATCAGTTGCAGCAGTGTTTTCTGAATTTGTTCTTCAATGCCATCGAAGCCACAGAAGACGGAGGAACGTTGTCTATCGCATCCAGGTTCGCCGCTGCAGGTCCCCATGCGGAAGTGATCGTTCGGGATACCGGTTGTGGGGTTCCTGGGGAGAATATGGATAAAATCTTCGACCCCTTTTTTACGACCAAGCCCGAAGGGAAGGGTACCGGGTTGGGGCTCTCCATTGTATACGGTATCGTCAAAGCCCACGAGGGCGAGATCAAGATCCACAGTGAGCCGGGGGAAGGAACCACGGTCAGGCTGGTTTTTCCGGCCTGCCCGTCTCCCGGGGAGGGGGGCCTTCGATGAGTGAAAAAACGCGCATCATGGTTGTGGACGATGAGCAGATCGTCCGGGAGTCTCTCTACCACTGGTTCAGAAAGTCCGGGCATACGGTGGAGACTGCGGCATCCGGCTTCGAGGCCCTGGAAAAGCTGGAACAGATCCCGTATGAAATTCTTTTCGTTGACATCAAAATGCCGAAAATGAGCGGCCTCGAGCTCTTAGAGAAGGTCAAAGAGGAATACCCCGATACCTTTGTGATTATCATAACGGCATACGGTTCCATCGAATCCGCTGTTCAGGCCATGAAACTGGGGGCCAGCGATTATCTGCTAAAACCCTTCAAGCCCGATCAAATGAGCCTGGTGCTGGAGAAGATCGCCCACCAAAGAGAACTCACCGACAAGTATCGTTATGTCAAAGGGTTGCTGGAAGAAAAAACCCGCTTCGACAATATTGTCGGGCATGCTCCCGCCATGCAGTCCATATTCGAGCTGATTCCGGAGGTGGCCCAAAGCCATTCCTCCGTTTTGATCACCGGCGAAACGGGCACGGGCAAAGAGCTGGTAGCCAAGGCGATCCATGCCAAGAGCCTGCGATCCCACGGTCCTTTCATCGCCATCAACTGCGGTGCCATGCCGGAAAGTCTGCTGGAGAGCGAGTTGTTCGGGCATCAAAAAGGGGCTTTTACGGGAGCCGACCAGGCGCGGAAAGGATTCCTGGAGGTGGTCTCCGGCGGCACGCTTTTCCTCGACGAGATCGGAGAAATCAGCCAAAAAATGCAGGTGGACCTCCTGCGGGTCCTGGAAGAGAAAAAAATCCTCCGAATTGGTGACAGAGAACCCATTGACGTGAATTTTCGCTTGATTTCTTCGACCTTCCGCGATTTGCAAAAGGACGTGGCCGAGGGCCGCTTCCGTGAAGATTTCTTTTACCGGATCAATGTAATTACCATGGAAATCCCTTCCCTTAGAAAAAGAAAAGAGGACATCCCTCTATTGGTTTCTCACTTCCTGAACAAATACAGCCACGAAACCACCAAGCAGGTGGATCATGTCACTCCCGGGGCCATGAAGCTGTTGAAGGAGTATGATTGGCCGGGGAATGTAAGGGAGCTGGAGAACGCCATTGAACGGGCTGTCGTCTTGTCCAAATCACGCAGTTTGGGCGCGGAGTCCTTTTCCTTTCTCCGGCCGGCGCACAAGGCTCCTGATAGGCCCTTGACGTTGCGCGAGATGGAGAAGGAATACATCCGGGAAACCCTGGAGCAGGAGGGCTGGAACATCACTCGCTCGGCAAAAGTCCTCGGCATCAATCGTGTGACGCTTCACAAAATGATCAAGCGGTACGATCTCCAGGCATCACGGTGAGTTCCGGTATATATCACCCATGGACGAGATGAAGGGCTGCGTCGGTATTATCCCCCTGGGCCGGGTCCCGAATGTGGTGCTTGAGGCGCTGGTCACGCATATTCACACGCACCTGCGCATCCCCGCCGAGATCCTTCGCGGCTTGGAAAGTCCCGCCTATGCCCTGGACGAAAGGCGACAGCAATACAACGCTGCGGCCATTCTCAAAGTTTTTGAGACCATCGCTTTTAGAGACCACTTCAAGGTGGTCGGCGTGCTGAATGTGGACCTGTTCATCCCCATTTTCACCCATGTCTTTGGTGAAGCCCGCGAGGGAGGTCGCTGCGCCCTGGTTTCTCTCTACCGGCTCCGAAAGAACCTGGACGGCTCCGAGTCCCACGTGGATCAAATACTGAAAAGGGCTGCGAAAGTGGCCCTCCACGAGCTCGCCCATCTGTTCAATGTGCCCCACTGCAGGGACCCGGAATGCCTGATGCATTTTTCCATGAACCTGCACGACCTGGATAGAACCCCCCTCGCGTTTTGTCATTACTGCAACGCCATGATGGATAATTTCACCCGCCGGAAAAGATGAGTTCTGCCGCAACCGCGGTCAACACGGCGGGAAAAAAGTCTTTGGATCACGGCCGATGCAGAACGCCCCCGGAGGCGGCCTCCACCGGCATCACCAAGTCCTTGTCGGTCATGTGAAATAGCATATACAGGCGGACAAAAGAGACTACAACGCCAATCCCAATGCCGGGAAGGAACAGCGCGGCCTGGTATGGGCTCGCAAATGTCTCAGGCCCGGCATGCCGCTCTGTAATGGCAGGTGGAATTTGAGCTTACGAGGAAGTATTCATCTCCCTGCATTCGATCGTGAATCTACTCCTTGTCCCCGTTGGTAGATTCATTCTTATTTCCTTGACGCCGATCCAGCTTTTCCTTTGCTTTCTTCTTTCGCTTGAGCTCTTTCTCACGCTTTTTAAAGCTATAATTATTTTTTCTCGCCATGATCCTCGCTTATCTGATATTTGCGCTTCTTGCTGACCTGGAATTACACCCGTAGTTGCATGGTGGTTTATTAAAAACGCGGCCCCCTCCCTTGTCGTCCTCCTCTTCCGCCGGCCCCGTATCCTCCACCTCTGCCACCGCGGCCTGAATCCGTCCGAGGACGTGCCTTATTCACTGTAATTTTACGTCCCTTGAGCTCTGTGTCATTCAGATTGTCGATCGCCGACTGGGCATTGCCATCGTCAGGCATTTCCACAAATCCAAACCCTTTGGATCTGTTTGTGTATTTGTCCCTGATGATCCTTGCGGATTCCACCTCCCCGAAAGCCTCAAAAGCTTCTTTTATGTCTTCTTCGGTGGCTTCATACGACAGGTTGCCTAAATAGATATTCATTTCGAGCTCCTTTTGATTGCGGAAAATGTCGCAAGTTGGATACGCTGATGTTCTCTTGCACCCATAATACAAAGGGCACTCCACCTTCGATTGATGGAATGCCCTTTTTTGCAAAACATTCAGCCGATTTCCAGCCGGAAACGGGTCTCTTTGGCAATTTCTCGGCAGACTTTCGAACTTCCTTAAGCGGCCTAATGGATTGCGCTTTTGCGCAGATCCCAGGCGTCCATGAATTGCTCAAGAACCCTCATTTCCGGGCGGACACGGATTAAACTACGGTGACATTGACGGCGGCAGGTCCTTTTTGTCCCTGCTCGATGTCAAAGGTAACCTGATCGCCTTCACTAAGAGACTTGAAGCCCGTTGCATTGATCCCCGAATGGTGAACAAATACATCCGGACCGTCTTGCTGCTCGATGAAGCCAAACCCTTTGTGATCGTTAAACCACTTTACAGTTCCATTAGCCATGGTGACATCCTCCTTTCAAATAATCTTTCATGTTCCCGACTGCAGGATGTCACTTTTGACAAGTAGAACTTTCCTTCAGAACGAAAAGGCCCGCCCACAAAGGCGAACTATCATGATATTTCTAATTTTAGGTTTGTTATCTCGAAAAGTCAAGCTTTATTTAATGCAATTTTAAAAAAGCTTGCTTTTGACCCGCCTTTTTTCTTCTCACCCCTTCTCCCCTCAGCCTCTCTTTCGGCCGTGGCGATGCTACTCATATTCAATCACTGCCGCCATAGCCGCCGCTATTTCATCCAGCCGGCTGGATGAAACCCGGCCCGTCTTGCGGATAAACCGCTGGACATCAATTCCCCTCAACTGAAGCGAATCAACGGCGGACGGCTTGATCAAACCGTTTTCTTTATTCGGATCAATCCTCACGAGCCAGAAGCTCTGCATGAACCGGTTGGCCCACCCCGTGATCGGGGCGATCAGCTTTATGGGCAGCCTCCCTGCGGCGTCGGAGCTGATGACTACAACCGGTCTTTGTTTCTTGATTTCGGCTCCAACCACCGGATCAAGATTTACGTACCATATGTCCCCACGCTTGGGTTGGGGAGGGTTAGTAGTCAATGAAATCGCCTCCCTGGAATTTGCGCCACTCACGGTCGTCCTCGTAGTAAGCGGCCATCCGCTCCGCCTGTTCGGCCATGATTCGGCGCCGCTCTTCCAGCGGCAACTTCAGGAAGGCACGCCTTTCAATGAGTGAAAGGTGTTCCCCATCTCCCAAGGATCTCCCCAGCATAGTCTCCGCCATCTCCCTCGAAATCAAGTCCTCCCCCAGAGCTCTTAATACGCTTCGTTGCAGCCAAGATGGTTTTTCGGGAGGCATATTCGCCGGTTCCCTTCGTCGCCATCCAAGTTTGCTTACATTTATACACCACTGCTTATAATAGGACTCTCCGATAATCGCCAGATCCCTTAACCGGTACAGCAGTGCTTGGGCGCTCATCCCGAACTTTCGCTTCATAAGCAGCAGCTCATCCGGCCGGATGAAGGTACGATGCACTCCAACCTCCCGCCGCACCACCTCCGCCGGAGCAAGAAACGCAGCCCCGAAACGAAAAGCTCCCGCTTCCTCATCTATACCGGGAGGGACATTCAGCACGAGGTGACCCAACTCATGGGCTAAACTCAACCGCTGTCGCTCTCCGGGAACGCCGCGCCGGCTCACCACAGCAGCGGCAGCCACACGATCGTCATCATAAGCCACAGCAGAAATGCCATCAAAACGCTCCCCAGCATCAATCTCCAGCACATGAATCAAACGCTCTTCAAGAACGTTTATGATGCTGGATAGCGGGGCTAGCCCCAGCTTCCACTTGTTGCGCAGGTTCACGGCCTCGTATTCCGTATCCTCAAGGGAGCTCAGAGCCTGTGCTTTGACGGGCAAATCGGCTCCATAGGTCTGACCAATCAGCTCCTGAAGCCAGACCCTGTCTTCAAGAGATTGACGCACGTGACTCTCCACTTTGGCCTGGTCTCTTTTGAGCAGTCCGCTACCTTTCCGGTAAGCAACAAACTCCGTGCGAACCGCCGGCTCCGTACAAAGGTGCGCCGCTTTCACACCCAGCGCCGAAGCTATCCTGTTCAGGACGACAGCAGTAGGTTGAGCCTTGCCCTTTTCATACTTGGAGATGGCTTGCTTGGTAACAATGCCGCCGGTGGCCGCGGCCAAAGCCTGCAGAGAAAGACTCCGAGCCAGCCGCAGTTGTCTTAGTCTTGCACCGATCATGTTTGTACCACCTCATTTCGTTAAGTTCGGCCCTCACATTCCCTGGTTGACAAATATGACAATTTTATTGAATGTTGTCAACCAAAATCTTCGATCCTTATGTGAACAGGACGGCGAGTTATGAATCCGGCTCATAAATCCAGGTCGGCGAAGCGTCCAATAGACATTCGGTGACTACCCCCTGGCAATAGGGAGATTTGAGACTCCAACCCATCGTTTTCACGTCTTAAAATGAGCTTTCGACGCTCTAACCAGGGACAACAATACCTTGCTTGGCTTAATGATCGGAATTTCCTCAAGAATTCCTAGGCAATGGATTATGCCAAGAGGGTGGGGCTGAAATCATCCGGGCAAGGGTTCAGACACCGCCAACAAACCATGAACATAAGATCTCGAGGAGGCCTTTGGTTTCGTGAGATTTTGAGGAGATCTGAAAATACATCAGAGATTTGGGGCAAAGAATCAGTGGGCCCTATTCCACTTTCACCAAAGCGTATCCGTCGGATTTAACCCGGGCGGTCATCAGCCGACTTCTCCTTTGGAATCCGATCCCGAATGCTTCAGCAAGATGTCTTTGATCTCTCCGGGGTGAAGGGCCACAGCCCATCTCCACCGCCCGAAACCGCCATGAGTGTTCACAGCTTTTGTCCATTCATCGAGATAAGATCTCTTCACGCGGTCCTGCTCCGTGTCCTCTCCTTTGGTTTCAAGCACGAGCATGCTTCCGGTCCCGAGTCGCACAAGAAAATCGGGCCGGTACTTGCGCACTACTCCTCGATGCACATACTGCACCTCGAAACCGAGATGGTCGTTCTTGGCCCAAGCGGAAACCACATCGCTTCCCTCCAGCGCAAAGGCGTCCGCGGCTTCCCACGTGCTGTCATATACGCAGACGTTGATGTGAGATTTCCTGGTTCGCTCACACGGCTTGCCCGTATACCAGGTGCGCATCTCTCCTGTTGAACGAATAGGGTGATCGCTCGCAAAGATCGGCACCAACCGTTCCGTGTTTTCCTGGCGCACCGCTTCCCAGATGTGTTGCACCAACCGTGACATGTTCAGCGTGATGATCAAACGGCGGCGCAACTCGTCCTGGTAAAACAGGGGCGGGGATAGAAAGACGGTCAGAATGGATGAACTCCTCGACTACCTTCACCAATTGGGCCAGCAGGAGTTCCCGGGTCCCTTGCCAGTCGGCCCTTACCTGGTCGAACACATTGCGCGCCGTCTCAAAGGCGATTCGCTGAAAACGAAAATCCTTCGCAAGCCTCTCCAGCTCGATGCGATCGATCTCGGTTACATCGGGTTTTCCTGCCAGGATGGGGGCCATTTCCGCAATCTGGGCTGTTTGTGCCGCATCCAGTTCGAGTGGCCGGACCTTGTCCCAGTCCAAACTGAGCACGGGGTGGAGCACATGGTCTATTCGAACGACGTTGGGCCATTGGATTTCAAATGCGGATTTTGCGGGGTCCGGCTCAACAGCCGTCTTGGGCTGAGGCGGCGGAGGAGGCCCGTCATGCCCGCCTTCATGGGGAAGAAACGTGAAAGGCACCCCGAAGATGTTTACGTGTTCAGCCTCAAACAGGTTCGTGTCCGGATTGGTTTCGTAGGAAGTTCGCCGGAGACCTCTCCCGACGACCTGTTCGCACAGAAGCTGGCTGCTGAAAGCGCGCAAACCCATAATGTGCGTAACCGTCTTGGCGTCCCATCCCTCGCTCAACATGCCGACGGAAATCACGTTCTGGATCTTTTCTCCGGGCCTTCCCTGCCGCCCCACGGTATCCACGATAAGGCGCAAAACCTCGGCTTGCTCGGCCTTGGTGAGCTTTCGCTCCGGCGTGCTTTCCGCTTCATCCTCCACATCCGTTTGTGACAACGGCTCCGGAGGTTCCTCTTTTGCCTCGGCCTGGGCAAGGACCTTGGAATCAATGTGCAGGATACCTTCCGGATCGGCAAGCTCATCAATGTGGATACTTTTTGAGTCAAAGGCATGCTTGACGCGCGCTGCGGTCTCGGTGCGGTTGCAGACGGTGATCATTACGGGGGGAGATGGAAAGCCCCTCTCCGCCCACTTCCTACGGCCTCCCGCCATGCCTTTACCCTCGGGCGAATCCGGTTGACCAGGGGGATCTCCACAAAGATGCCCGGATCATCGAATGCCTTGGATTCGCGGGAGGCCACGATATACCCGGCCGGACGGCGACCTTCCACGAGATCAAACAGCCGTGTCTCCCGCTCGTACCGCCAGTGCTGCCGGGGTTCCTCGTAGGGAGAGTTGATGATGAGGCGATCAATGGTGGCCGTTCCCATCACTCCAACTCCATGATTTTCAAACTTTCGATACCGCGGTCATCCACAATTTTGACGGCCACGCGCTTATGCTCGCCGGGTTCAAAGGGCAGCGATTTCGTTCCCCGGTAGGCCTGGATCAACTCTTCATCGATCTCCGCTTTCAGGTTTTTTGCCAATCTCGACCACCCCTCCTTGTCTCCGGCCATAGGGAAAAAGACCTGCCTGGGGTAAAGGCTCCGTCCGTCATAATCGGTATCGAGCATCCACACGGCGATTCGGTCCTTGCCTCCTGATTCGATGTTGCCTGTCTTGGTGTTGTAGTAGTCGAAGCCCGCAACCACGACCCGCCTTTTTCCTTTGTCGTCGCCTTTGCCAATCGTTTCCACATGAGCATCCGGCTGACCGATCAGCCAGAAACTCTCATTGCTTGCCCGCTTTTTCTTCAGGTCGTCGGTCAAAAGATCGGCGTTCATCTGCGCCTTCAACAGCCTCACGCCCGGCCAGTTGGTTTCGTCAATGTCCTTCGCCGCCTCGGAATCAAACTGGAAGGCGGCAAAGACGATGAGCTTCGGCTTGGGGACCAACGTCTGGGCTTCTTCGATGGCATGGGCGCCCTGACGCTGCTCAAGAGGAGCGTTCTCCGGACCGAAGGAGGCGACCACGCGCTGGGGGCTCCAGCCGTGGGCGTGTTTGTAGAACTCAATGGCATTGCGAAGGGGCGGGTTTTCTTCCGGCGTGCTGAAGAGAGGCAATTGGCCCGAATCGAGGTCTCCGTTCCGCTTGCGCACAGCCTCCACGATGGTGCGAGGGTCGATGCGCTCGTGGACGTGGAGCGAGACGGTTGGAACCTCAAAAGACGTATGTTCCGCCTTGCCCGCCCAGACCAGTTGCGGGTCCAGGTGCGGATCGTAGGCGTAGGTCTTTTTCTTGACCGCGTCCGGGTCCGTCTCCGGCGTCACGAGACCCACTGGAGGGTTGTTGATCCGTTTCTTGTCCTTGTGCTCATAGGTCTCGATAGGCCGCTTTCTCGTTCCTCTCTTCCGGATAGTCGATTTTTTTCGCGCCATAAGACCTCCCGTCTGCATCCGGCTGTTTTGACTGCAAGCTGGACCAAGCCAAGTCAGGGGCAGGTCCGTGGCTTTGCTGAAATCACCGGGAATCCTTCCGTGGCCTGCTGAGCTTCACGAATACTCCCCTTTCCTGGCAGGCCAAAATTCCGTCATTGTCCGGCTTCACGCTGGGCATTCCCGTTATTAAAAGGATGGCGTAAAGAGAGCGGCTTGATATTATTCAGCGCATCGGATTCGAATTTTTGGGCAAAATAGAGATCCCATCTCAACTGAAGATTCATCCAGAAGTCCGCTGAAACGCCAAAGGCCTTGGCAAGCCTTAAGGCCGGAGCGGGAGTAATGCCGCGCCTGCCGTTGATAATTTCATTTATTCTTTGATAGGGAACATTTATGGTATTGGCCAATTCCCTCTGCGTGATACCCATGGGCTTCAGGAATTCCTCCAATAGCATTTCCCCGGGGTGAGTCGGTGCTCTATGCGTAGGTATTCGTGGCATCTTGTTTAGCCTTGCTCTTGCTTACTCTCCAAGCGTCGTTGGGTCCCCCGAATGCTCAAGGACCGAAAGAGGTAAAGCGACAACCTCTCATTCTTGCTCAATCTCGAAATATTTCTCCGGAATGCGCGGCTCCGAGAGGACCCCCAAATTCGGCACCGGAAACCGGAAGGCGCCTTTGCTCCGTATGTATTCCAGCCCCTCGATGAGCGCGTCGATCTTCGGGTAGGGAACGGCGAAGGACATTTCATCGTCCTGCGTCCCCGCAAACACCCTCTCGCCCGGACCCGGCACCATGTAGGTGCACTCCCCGGCCTGAACGACGCCCGCAATCCACCCGGAACACCCGTAGCGGCCCGTGCTCGTAGACACGATGCCCGG
>CAYVUX010000035.1:13914-14258 GCA_964455075.1 uncultured Desulfobacteraceae bacterium
TCCGAAATTGGCCCCCTGAATGAGGACGAGGATCTGGGCCGGAGTCCCGTAGACCACCACCAGGTCGGGCGCATACCCGCACCGGGGAACCGGAGACAGCCAGATTTCCCGGTACTCATCTTGGGGCCAGCGGGGGTAGGAGCCCTCCATCTCCTTCCGGCAATCCGGATCCGCCTGATAATACTCCGCAATGGTTCCATCCAGGAACTTTCCCGGGTCTATGTGGCCCATGAACACCCGGGGGAGCGGGCAGGCATGGTCTTCCTTGCCGTACGCCATGGTCCATCCCAGGGTCCTCGCAAGCGTCATGCCCTGGCACACGGCCAGGCGGCTGCCCAGGTCTT
>CAYVUX010000036.1:0-1345 GCA_964455075.1 uncultured Desulfobacteraceae bacterium
CGATGCCGGTTTTATGAGTCCCCGCCCCATTCAGTCAGAAACGATTCCGGCCGCCCTGGAAGGGTGCGATATTCTTGGTCTTGCGCAGACCGGTACCGGAAAGACGGCCGCCTTCGCAATTCCCGTGCTCGAACGCCTCATGGCGGCACCTCGACCGGGGCCTCGAGTCCTGATTGTCGTTCCAACTCGGGAACTGGCAACTCAAATCAATGAAGAAATCGAGTTATTGGGTAAATTTACCCGGCTGAAATCGATAACCGTTTTCGGCGAGCGAGATCCTGTAGAGGCTGGATTCCCCGTCTCCGTAGGAGACAGCGACCGGCGTTCCGGCCCAGGCTCCCCGGTATCCCATCCCGTCGATCTTGATGTCGAGAAATTGACCGGGCGGATCCGTGTACTCGGCCCCATTGAACGTCTCCGTGACCTGCCACGTGCCCTCAAGGGTGGAGATGTTCACATACACATTCTGTACCACGTCCGCTCCCGCGTAGGTGGGACCGGCCATGGTTTTGATCCACAGCCCGGAGAGGCCCCGCAGGGGAAGGCCGTATATCGGCACCCGGGGAACGGGGCCCGGCGAGTAGAAAAGATCGTCGGCATTCGGCACAACTATTCCTGATTTCTTCTCGGCCAACTGGAGTACCGGAGACCGGCCCGGAGTGAAGGCGTATACCCTGTCCGGCAGGTCAAAGGGGAGTTCCAAAAGCACGTAGGCCTTGTCCGTGACCGCCATGCCCGCGAGAGACAAGTTGATATTCAGGGAATGGGCGTCGCATGCCTCTATCATGACGAACCCGGCTCCGCTCTGAATGCCTTCCGGAAGCGATGAGGGAATGAATGCGGGGTCACCGGGATTTCGGATGTCCACATACACCGGCACCTTCCGGTAAAATCCGTTCGCATCGCCCGTGATCGTGATGTAGGTTTGATGTACACCCATGCTCAGAACCGAACTCACCGGCTGGACCACCACGATATTCTCGGCCTGTTCGCTTACGAGAGAATTCGTGCCCGCCCCTCCCACGGAGACGGTCAGCCACGGCACATTGAAGGAGACCGTCCACCCGGTGCGGCCCCCGCTCACCGTCAGGGCCTCGGAGGAAAAGCTCGGGATGTCCGCCCCCACAGCGATTTGAGCGGACCACAGGAGGTAGGAGGGAGATACCGTGAATTCGGCCGAGGTAAGGGCCGCCACCTCCAACTGGACCCCTGCGATAGACGTCCCGATATCCGAATAGATAACGACCGCTCCGCGGTAGTTGCCGGGGCCCAGAGAGGCCGTAGAAACGGTCACCGTGATTGCCCCGGGCCCCGTTCCTGTCGAAGGATCTATGGCAATCCAATC
>CAYVUX010000036.1:1355-14169 GCA_964455075.1 uncultured Desulfobacteraceae bacterium
GTTGAAGGCCGTTCCGGCGTCGCGATCCGCCAGGTACAACGTAAAGGTCTGCTCACCGTCTCCCTCGTGAAGGATGGTCGAAATATTCGCAGGGGACACTTCCAGGACCGCTGCAGAACATTCAAACGCTCCCAAAAAGAGGAACAATAAGACCAATCCCATGCATTTTCTGGAGAACATCGTGTTGACCTCCTTCACACTAGGTTGCCGCGGCGCTCGCCGCGTCCTAAGCAAGATAAGGGGCCCCGTCCTTCGCGGTGTTCGGGAGCCGCTCCGGCAGGCGGAATCAGCCCAGATCCCGGACTTCTCCGCCGGTCCCTTCTTCAATGATCAGCACGGCGCTTCCATAAAACAGGGCCTTTCCGCCTTCCGGAAGCACCGCAAGATAGAATTTCCACACCCCCCGGTAATCATCGATGCCCAAAGGCCGAATCCGGTTGAAATTCAACGTTCCGCTTCCCGCAGCGGGAAAGCCGGTATGCACGGTCGGGCGAACCCCTTCCATAAACCGGCCGGTCGCCGGATCCAGATAGAAGAATCTCCCTTTCCACATCACCAGGAAGTAGAGGGTGCCTTCGGTGACATCCTTGGGGGCGCATCCCCAGTTCATGGAAAGCGTGACCGGGATGGGCTTCCTCAGCCAATCGACCAAATCGATATGGTAGGCCCTGTCTCCCGCGATCTCCACGTCCAGGGACGGGGCCGAAGGACAGTGCTCCCAGGCCTCCGGGAGTTCCTTCAACGTAATCAGAAAATCTTGAGTAACCGGTTGCTTCGCGCCGTCCAGGTCGAACCGGACCTGGCCCGGATATTTTCCCGCCGGCTCGGCTTCGTCGAAGAAAAGCGAGTAAATGTAATGGCCGTCGGCTCCCGTCAACGAGGGCATTTGATGGACTACTTCCTTGAAATCTCCGTACACCGGTTCTCGAATTGCGTCCAACGCGGCCCCGTCTCCCATGAGCTCCATGGCCCAGATTTCCTTTTGCCCGGGGTAGAGGATCGTGGAACCCGGGATGTTGGAGAAAAAGCGAAGGGGATAGGCCATCCCGGCGCCCGATACGGGCATGTTCGCCGTAAAGGTCTCGCCGCCCGACGTGATGGTGAGGACCACGTCGTCCGCGAAGTTTCCTTTGGCCGCGGGCCGGAATGTCACCGTGAAGGAGAGGCTTTCCCCGGGTGCGATGGTGTGGGGAAGGGCGGTTTCCATATCCAGAGAAAACGGGTTGCTCGGGGCCTCGATGTTCTCTATGACCACGTTGGCACCGCTCACATTTTGGACTTGGGTCACCAGGCTTTTCTCATTGGCCACCTTGACGGCCCCAAAGTCGAGAGACAACGGTGAGAAGGCCACCGGGCTGTCGACCCCTCGCCCCTTGAGGGAGATCGTCAAATCCCCCAGGCTGAAAATCATGGAGATTTCCGAGCTGAAATCGCCCATGGCGTCCGGCTGAAAGGAGACGGAGACCTGCAGGCTTCCGCCGGCCGGGATCGTCGTGGACGTCGTGATACCGGAAACCGAAAAGACGTCCTCGGGCTCCGAGATGTCCAGAACCGCGGCCGCGGTGTCTCCCCGGTTGTAGATCCTGAAAGAGAGCGTCTTGCTCACCCCCACCAGCACGTCCCCGAAGTCCAGCTGGCCCCGATCCACGGTCACCAGGGACTCGGCGCCCCCGTTTACCCCCACCACCTGGTCTCCCGCCGCCGTCTTGACGACAAAGCCGTCCACGTAGCTTCCCGACCGGGTGGGAGCGAATTCAATGGTCATGGACGTGGACATCCTGGGCGACAGCTTCAGGCAGGTGTCCTCGAAACCGTCCACCAGGCGGGATTCCACGCTCACAAACGCAAACGGGTCATCCAGTCCGGTGATTTCGCAGAGCTCCTGCGCCGCATCGCCCGTGTTCTCCAGCGAAATGGTCTTGGATCCCACCTCCCCCACCAGCAGGTTTCCGAATTTGAGCACGGACGGGTAAATGGGATTGCCGTCCGCGTCCAGGATGGTCAGCTGGGGCTGGCCCAGGGTGAAGGGCTGCCCGTAGAGGTCCGACCTGCTGATGGTGTCGAAGTTCCTCGCGTCCTTCCACACGCACAGAAACACGTGATTTCCCAGGTTGTAAGCGATCCGGGGCGCGTACTGGTTGCCCTTTGCCGAGAACCCGCCGGCATCGGCCGAGCTGATGAGGTGATTCTGGCCTCTCAGAGAGCCTTCGCCATCTACATATTGGGCGTAGATATCGATATTTTCCTCCGAGACGGCCCCGTTTCTTGAATCCTGCCAGGTCACGAGAAACCGCTGGTTCGTGTGATCGTATCCCACGGCGGGCGCCGTTTGCCGGGCCTCGGCAAAGGTTTCCCCGAGCAGGGTCCTCTCCTCAGCCGTCATCATGAGGAAATTGGCGTTGTAAGGGCTCCCGGAGACGGCCTGGATCAACTGTCCGTAGATCTTTGAGTTGGCCCCGTCCCGGGTGTCTTCCCACGCGGCAAGAAATCGCCTTGTCACCGGGTCGAAATGGACCGACGGGTGATACTGACTGGCGGCATCCCCGGAGATGTTCAGGCTGTGAATCCCGGTTTCCGGCACATAGCTGTTCGGGATCCCGAAGACGTGCACCCCTTCGGGAGAGGATGTGGAGGAAAACTCCACCACACGCTCGCTGCACTGGACCGTGACCGTGGCCTCCTCACGCTCTCCCTCCCAGACAAAATAGACCTCTCCGGACATGGAATCAGCGGCCAGGTCCACGCTGTTGGTGGAGTCGAAAAATTCGTATATCCTCACCTCATCGTCTTCAGAGGTGGTTCTGGTAAGCAAGCGGCCCTGGGCCGAAACCTGGTTTCGAAACACGTCGGGAGGGAAAATCCAATCCGCGGCCCTCACGTTTCCCCACCGGTCGTCCCTGTCCACCCGCCCGGCGCTGATGGCGCCGTACGCGGGGAACGAACCGTCTCCGAAAAGGACGTCCGCGGCCACATTGCACCAGGCGATGTAGCGAAAGCGCGTCCGGCCGGTCCGCTTGTCCACCCAGCCGAACCAGAAACGGTCGTCAAACTCGTTGTAGATAACCCTGGGCCGGCTCCGCGTGCCCAGGGTT
Organism: uncultured Desulfobacteraceae bacterium; assembly: GCA_964455075.1. Classification (GTDB taxonomy): domain Bacteria; phylum Desulfobacterota; class DSM-4660; order Desulfatiglandales; family Desulfatiglandaceae; genus CAYVUX01. Next base: position 4,448 of record CAYVUX010000036.1, read on the forward strand.
TCGTACCCGATGCCCGAGGTGGAGGAAGAGACGTTCGACCGCACCCACTCCGGGCCGAGGGATGCGCATCCGCCCACGGCCTGAGCCAGGATCTCGCTGCTGCAGGTGGAGTGGATGGGATAGCCGATGGTCTCGTTGGGATCGGTCAAGTAGTAGAGCCTGTCCTGGCACACGTCGGAGCCCCGGGTCGAAAAGGTCTGCTCGTCCTCGATGCACGTGGTGCCGTTCCAGAAGCCGCCGGCTTCGGTGCACAGGGCCGCATAGTCCGTGAGCTGGCACTGGCGGCACGACGCTCCATCCCAGTACCAGCCGGCGTCATCACACTCCGACTCGGTGCCGCCTATATCCGCCCAAGTGCCACCCTCTGCTCTGCAATCCGACAGGGTCCCAACTTCCGTTAATACGCACGTGCCGTCGATATAGACACCGCCTGCTCCCGCGCAGAGTGCCTCCTGTGATATCTCCTTCCTGCACGTGTAGGACCCCACGCACTCCGTGCAGTCGAACACGGGGTTGTAGGGCACATTCTGCACGTCATAGAGAACATATCCGTCACAGCCTCCCTCCGTGAGATCATTTACGTCTATGAATCGATACTTGAGGTAGGGCTTGTTGGCATCCTGCCAGGTCACCAGGATCTTTCCAAAGCCCTGGCTGTAGGCCGCAGTGGGCATGCTCTGGGCCCGGGCGTCCTGGTTGACGGCGAACGGCTCGCCGCACACGACCCCTTGTCCATCCTCGATCTTCACGAAGGCCGCGTAGATATCCGCACCGCGCCGGCCCAGGGTATAGTCCCGCCAGTCCTCCCAGACCACCAGCCAGAGGTCTTTGTCGGGGAGGGCTACCACCGCCGGATTCTGCTGATCGTCCACCTCGTCGGAGATGACCACCGGGGGCCCCAGGTTGCCTGCATCCGCAATCGGGACAAGGGCAAACATCGTCGTGATCAAAATCAGGAACCATCCGATCCGGCTCGTCTTCATTTTTTCCTCCATCGCCGGCCGCGCTCGGGGCCGCCAAATCTCTTATTGCCCTTCAAAACCCGAGAATTCTCGCTGCAGAACCTCGACTAGAGTCCCGCCTGGAGCTCCATGATCCTCGGTTTCAGCAGGATAACCAGTTCTCGATCGTTGGTGGTTTCATCTTCGTGCCGGAAGAAATTCCCCAGAAACGGGAGATCCCCCAGCCAGGGGGCCTTCTTTACATTTTCGCTTTTGGTCTTGTCGATGAGGCCGCCTATGATGAGCGTGCGGCCGTCCTCCACCTTGGAAAGGGTGGCCAGGTTCCGCAGCTTGATCCGCGGGAGGCCCACCTCCGCCCCTTCGGCCCCGCCGAACTGCCGGTACTCGATGGGCTCCTCAAGATCGGAAGTGATGGGCACGATGTAGAGGATCACCTCCTTGCTGCTCACGATGTTGGCCATCACGCCCAGGCCGACCCCGGAGAGAACGGTGCTGGTGTCAATTGTGAAGGTCCGGAGATCGCTGCCGGCGGTGCTCGATATGGTGGTTTCCACCTCGTCTATGTAGGTCACGTTCTCGCCCACGGTGATGGTGGCTCCGTGCCCGTTCAACAGGCTGATCTTGGGATTGGCCAGGATCCGCGTCTTTCCGTAGGTCTTGAGTGCGGAGATCATGACCCTGAAGCCTTGACTGTCCAGGGAGATCGTCCGAATGAAATCAAGCCCCTCCGACGGATACACTACGCCTCCGGGACCTCCGAAAGCGGCGCTTCCGGTGTACGTCTTGCTCAAAACGTCGCTCCAGTCGATGCCCATGCTCGACTGATTGTTCAGGGTCACCTCGATGATCTTGGCTTCGATGATCACCTGCTTGTACATCTGATCCTTGAGATTCTCCAGGTAGGTCGTCACCGCTTCCTGGGTTTTCTTGGGCGCCGTTACCGTGATGAGCCCCAGGGGCCGGTCGATGATGAAATAACCTTTTTCCCCGAAAATGGTCTCCCCCTGGATCATCTCCTTTTTCTGCTTGGAAACCTGCTGCCGGGCGTCCGTTTCGCTGGTCTCCACAACGCGCTCCTTGGTCTCCTTGGCGCCGATGATGATCCGAAGATTCTCCGCCACCACCTTCCAGAAATCCAGCGGGGCTTTCATTTCCCCGAGCATCTCCACCTGCCCCTTCATCTGTTTCCCGCCTCCCTTGACGCCGAGGAGGTCACCGCCTACCGATGTGGAGAATTGCTCCTGGAGAAAGGGCATGGCCAAATGGTATTCCTTGGTCTCCTTGTGCTTGATGACGATGGTCTCCTTTTCCATCTCGTAGAAATAGTCCACCTGGCGAAGGACATTGTCCAGGGCCGACCAGAAGTCCTCCTCCGGGCGAATGTGGGCGTCCACCAGCTGTTCGGGCTTCACATCATTGGCCCAGCTGATGGAGAAGCCCCGGAGTTCCCCGAGCTTCTTGACCAGGTCCACCAGAGGAACACGGCCGTCTTTTGTCATCAGCTCCGCACCCACAGGAAGATAGGCTCTTCCTTCCCGGATCTCGATGTCCATCGGTCTCAATCTGTAGCCTTCTTCATCCTCCAATTTGACGGACGGCTCGGGCTTGGACGCATTGAGCGTCGCGCTGGGGATTTTCGCCGGCGGAGGCACCATTACGGTGGCGTTTGCCTCCTCTTCGGCCAGGTTCTGATGCGTGCTACACCCTGCCCACGGAATAATCAGAAGCAGGGCAACAGGGATCACCGCGGCTTTCATTTTCATGGCCATCATCTCCCTATCTGCAAAGGGTGCTGACTTTTGTTCGGATCATCTCTTCGCTCTCTTCGCCCATGGAAAACCCCGAAAACTGAAGCTCTCGATATCTTCTGCAGGCCTTCCCGGTTTCGCCCTGGGCCTCATGGAGCCCGGCAATGGCAAGGCCGAGACGCAAGGACGGTCCGAAGAGCTTCTCGTATTCCCTGTAAATCTCCAGGGACTTGGCATAGGAGCCCCTTCTTTCCAGGAAAAGGCCGTAATTGTAGTACGCTTCGGGAGTCTTCGGGGTTCCGGCGAGCGCCATCTCAAAAAGCGCTTCCGCCTCCTCTTCCTTCTCCATCTTCAATGCGGAAAGGGCCCCGTACAGGGCGGCTTCGGAATCCTGGGGATTCATTTTCAGGGCTTCCCCGGCGTAGAAGTAACTCCTGGCGAAATTTCCGGAGACAAAATGGAGATAGGAAGTTTTCTTTACCAGGTCGGGGTTGCCTTTCCAGAGAGCCAGTGCCCGCTCATAGGCTTTAAGGGCCTCTTCCCTATTGCCTTGGGCCTCCAGATTGTGTGCCCGGACAATAACCTCCTGTGCTTTCTGGCGGTTATCCTTTTCTTTCTTACGCAGCCGTGCAGGTTGAAGCGCTTCGTCGGAAACCTTGTGCACGACCAGCTTGCCCTTCTCCCCCACCGTGGCCGGCCTTGGAGAAATGATGAACGTATTGAGCTTCTCCTCTTTCTGGAGATTCTTGACATCCAGGATGATATCCAACGCCAAGTCCCACGGGACCTCCTTCAAGGCCAGGGTCAGTTCTCCTTTCACATTCTCATCGACCACCATATTCTTTCCGCTGATTTCGGAGAACAATCGGAACACGTTGTGGATGTCGGTCTTGTAGAAATCCAGCGTGATTTTCTCCCCGGTGAAGGCCGCAATTCGCGGCGGCTGCTCGGTCTCCTCCGTCGGGGCGGCCTGTTCGGTGTATCCGAAAAGATCGCTCAGCGTCTTCGTCGGAAGGACTGCAGCCGACCGGCCTTCCGGAGCCGCTTCCGCTTCGGGCGGAGCGGCCTCTTTCGCCTCCTTCGGGCTCCAGCAGGTGATCACCAGGTTGCCTTGTTCTTCCTGGATATTCGAATGAAAAAGCCCCTCGGTGGCATTCCCCTCCAAAACGACCCTGGAGCGGCCCTCTCCCTCTCCGGTGCGAATTCTGGAGACCACCGGTCCGGCAAGCTCCACGGTCCGGTCAAGCCCTTCTCCCAGCCGGGCGCCTTCCAGATCAATGACGAAGCGAAACGGAGACTGAAGGGTAAAGGCCCGATAGGAGTCGTAGGTTCCGTCAATGACAATCTGGACTTCTTTCTGACCCTTTTGTTTCACCCGGATGTCTCTGATCTCGCCTGCATATGCCGGCCCAAGGATCCCGGTCCAAAGGAAAAGACCCGTCAATAGCATTCTGATCATCTGCTTCCCCTTTTGTGTGATTCCGTTCTCCTGTTCGTTCACGGATTCCCATTCTTGTCCGCCATCCATGGCGGTCTTCTGGATGTTTTCCCAATTGGGATTGCAGTCCACGCCCCGCCAGCAGGGGCACTTCTACTTGGAAGTGGCCTTGTCCAGGGCCTTGTCCGTTCTGGCGGAAGCGGCACTTGCTTTCTGCTCGGAATCCCTTGCCATGCCGGCGGAGCTCTCGGCTTCCCCAGCCGCTTTTCTCGCTTCCAGGGCGGATTCCCGGGCCATGGCCGCGGCTCTCTTTGCCTCGGCAGCGGCTTCCGCCGCGTCGGACAACCCGCCCACAGCGCCCAATTCCGCCTTTTCGGCGGTTCGAGGCCGAGCCTCTTCCAACGCCACATACACATCCGTGAAGTTCCGTACCAGGCTTTTCACCGCCTGCCGAATGCTAATGGCAAACAGACGCTCCGCGTCGTGTTCGGCAAAGGCAGACTGCGGCACCGTCCTGGCCTCGGCCCGATTCATCCAGACGAGCGCCCCCGTTTCCGCGTCGTGCACGAGGAGCCGGACCGCCACCGTGGCATCCGGCACCTTTCCCCCTTTGTGCGCCAGATACGCGGCTCCGGCACCGGCTCCGGCCCAAAAGGCCATATTCTCGCCGTCCACGTCGTTCTTCGTGACGGTTCGAGTCACCGTTCCAAGCCTGGGGGAACCGGAAATCGATTGGGTGACTTCCTTGTCCTCATCGAACGGGGTGTCATCGGGACCCAGAACACCGCCCAAGAACGCCCCGATCGCCATCTGCTGCATAAGCTCGTATTTTTCGGCCCTGGCCACTCCGAACACGGTTCGAGCTCCCCCCTTGAATACAAAGGGAAGAATTCCCGTCTTCACCGGGTTGAATGTGTCTTCTTCGCCAGCTCGAAACTCCACAATTCTTCCCCTCACCACGTAGTCCGCCCCGAACGCGGCGCCTACTTCCCGAATCCTGGCGTTATCCAACGCGATCAGATCCTGATTCTCGCCGTATGTCCCCCTTTTCTCCTGCGCGGCGAGATTCTCGTAGGCGATCACCGCAAGCTCGCTCTTCATTTCTTCCGAATACTCATCCCGTTGGAGCTCCTCAACCAGGATGTCCCTGGCGGATGTCGATTCATAGGGATCCTGGATGATTCCCCGCTCAAAGAGATATTTCACCACGTCCTCCTGGGTCGCCGGAATCAAACCGATCCTGTAGAGTTCGTCCTGGAGGCTTTCGAGCACCAGGGTGTTTCTCCTCCAATAGCTGAAAGGGGAGGGCGAAGGAGTGTAATCCGCGAAAGGCAGGAGTACCACCCTGTTGAACTCGCCCGTGGCCGGCCGGGGCGTCACGGGACTCACCGTCTCCTTTACGATCTGCGAACAGGAGACGCAAAAGAGCAGCAGGAAAATACCCATGAGATAGAATGTTTGCCGAGTTTTCATTTTGATCGCTCCCCTTTCATCGGGTTCGGGTGGCAAGATGGCCTCTCTTCCGTCAGTCTTTGGCGGCGTGAGGCATTTCCATCTCCACGTACCGATAATCCAGTTCCTTTTTCTGATTGATAAAAGGCTCTTTGACGACCACCTTCCTCAACGTTTGTCTTCCCAGCGAAGTATCCTTTTGCTCCCAGGCGATCCTGTCTACCACGCCCCCGCTCGTTCCGATCGGTGTTCCTTCCTCCAATACGAATCCCTTTCCTTCCGGATCCGTCACCATCGCACGGATCTTGCCTTTGGATTTGATAACAGCCCGCAATGTGAGATCCGCGAGGTTGATGCGCTGCAGTTCGGTTTTCGGTTCCACCATCTCGCTCAGCAAGCGCTCCGCCTCGGCGAGATCCCCGCTTTCTCCGCCCGTCACCCGTGCATAACCGGTCCCGGTCTTCGCCTCTTCCTTGACAATGAACGGCGCAAAAGGATCTACCTTGCCCCTGGGGTCATAGGTGTATTCCCGCTTCTTGTCTTCACTGGCGAGCTCCTTCTGCGGCCGGGCCTCCTTATACACGACCTTCGGGGAAGCATGAAGGAAACCCGCAAAAAACAGGCTTAAGCAAAATCCTATGACGGCCTTTTTGAGCAGCATGCAGCGTTACCTTCTTCGTCTTCGTTTGGTCGTGGTGCGCGATTCATCACCGCGATCATCCTGCTGGAATCTGTACGTAACGGCGTTGCAAGAGGTATTGAGAATCGTAGAAAGAGACTCCACGGGCTTCATGGACACATCCACGATATTGACAATTCGGGACATGGCTCCGACCCTGTCGAAGAAGACTCCGACGTCGTGATACTTGCCGGTTACCTGAATAGATACGGGGATTGCCACATAGAATCCCTTGTCTTCCTCGTTTTGGGGTCTGAAAAGCTGAAACTCGAGCTTTGAATCCATTCCGAGTTGCGTGATATTCCTTAGAAGCGAAGGGATTTCCTTTTTGTTGGGCAGGAGTTCGAGGGCCTTCTTGAATTGGGCGTCCACCTGGGCCTCCTGGGCCTGCATTTCTTTCAGCTCTTTCTTCTTTCTTTCGGCCGTGCGAATTTTCTGGTCCAATTGGGCGATCTTGTTCTCGAGGACCTGAATTTCCTCCTTTTTGGGGTAGTACACCAGGTAAACGTACGCACCGGTCAGAAGCCCAAGCGTCCCCACAAGGATCAAGATCCGGTGGAGCATTTTCAACTTTTCGAGTTTTGCAAAGAATAGGCCTTTGGGCATTTCTCTTCCCCGTGTTCTCGCTCGATACCTTTGAAAAACACCCCCTTTTGCCCAATCTCTGTGTCACGCTCGGATTTCAATCCTCGAAATATTCAGCATATTCCTGCGGTTGAAATCCTCACATTCCTTGACCTTGACCAAAATTGAACATTTTTCAAAGTTCTCGCTTCTCCGATCTGCTCAGCGGCGGCGCCTGCCTCGTCCCGCCGGTTCCTCCTTGTGGGAAGCCGTCCTGCAGGTCAATGAGAAATCCACCAGATCTTTCTCATACTCCTTCATGGTCGTCGATTTCACAGAGTCCAAGTCGACCGACTTGATTTGCTTTCCCTTCTCGAGGTTCGTCATGAACAGCGCCACGGTGTCGTTGTCTTTGGCCGTTCCGTTCAGCTTCAAAACGCCCTGCTTTTCCGAGAGAGAATTCAGCCAAAGCCTCCCCCGGGGCACGGCCATGGAGATCTCGTCCAGGAGTTTGACGGGACCGGTCTTGCTCTCTTCAAGGCCCCGGATGGCATCCAGTTTTCGTTGGAGCTGTGCGATCTTTTTCTCGATCTCCTTAATTTGCTCGAGGACGTCCGCAAAGGAGTCCAGCTTTGCCTGCTTCTGGTCCCGCTCGGTCTTCAATGCGGCGATGGTGTTGTTGAAGTTCAGCCAGAAATAGGCCATAAGAGTGAGGACAAAGATCAGCGAAAGCACAAAAATGCTGACCTGCCTTCGAATGTTTTCCTTTTTTCTGGCCGCCCGAAACGGCAGGAGATTAATGCGTATCATTTGTCACCAATGCTTCTCAGGGCCAGGCCCACGGCCACGGCCGCCTGCGGGCCTACCTCCCTCAAGTAATTGGGGTCGAATCGCTTCTCGTCCGTAATCAGGTTTGAGAAAGGGTTGAACTCCTCCACCGGGATCTCGGTTTTCATCCTCAGGTACTCTTGAAACCCCGGGATCTTTTGGGATCCGCCACAGACCAGGATCTTCCGGATCTTCTCCTCCGGATAGGTGCTTACAACAAAATCCAACGCCCGCTTGATCTCCTGAACCCATTCGGAAATGATAGAGCCCATGATCTCTTTAAGGTCGGCTTTCTCCAAGTCCGCCTCTTTACTGCCCAGTTTGATCCTCTCCGCCCTTTCATAATCCACATCAAGGCGGGACCTGATAGCTTCCGTCATCTGGGCTCCGCCGTAGGATGCTCCCCGGGTGAAGAGAGACCTGCCGTCTTTAACGATGTTGATGCCCAATTCCTCGGCACCTACGTTGACCAGGGCATAGCAGCCCTCCGGGGCTTCAGCGTTGATCTCAAATGCGTTCTGAAGGGCAAAGGCATCCACGTCCAGAACCATTCCATTCAGGTCGCACACATGAAGAAGGCTCACATAGTCATCCACCGCATCTTTCTTGGCCGCCACCAGCATCACTTCCATCTGGGTAGAGCCCGCTTTCTCGGCTTCGAGTTCCCGCCCCCGGCCGGTTTCCTCTCCCAAGGAGAGAATGTCAAAATCCAAGTTGACATCGTTGATGTCAAACGGGATGTACTGCTCCGCCTCGTCATAGATCGTCGCCTCGAGCTCGGACTCCCTCTTGTCTGTCACGGTAATCTTCTTGACGATCACCGAAGCACCCGACACGGAAATGGCCACATTCTTGTTCTTCACCTTCAGATTCCTGAAAAGATTCCGAATCGCCGAGGACACGATCTCCATCTCCTTGATCATCCCCTCGACCACGGCGTGGGGAGGAAGACCTGCAAGGCCGAAGTTCGTCAGGATGCGACCCTTCTTCGTATCGTTGATCTCGACCAATTTGATGGAGTGAGACCCGATGTCCAGACCAACCAACCGATTCTTTTTAGGTATAGCCATATTCTCTTTGACCCGGGGCTGCCAGGCGGCGTTTTCGGCGGCCACGAAACGCTTACGGCGTTTGTCAGCCCCCCCTCGATACGAGATCCCGGAACGGTCTCAACTCAGCCGTCCTCCGGAAAGACTTTGCCCTTCTCCGAAACGCTGAATCCAAGCGCCAACAGGATTTTTCGCTTTGTCTCCATCCGGCAACTCTTCCCTTTTTCAATACGATCAATCGTCAGCGGAGAAACCCCAGCCTTCCTGGCAAGCTCGGCTTTGCTCATGAGAAGAGCTTCTCTTGCCCCTTTCACCTTATTGTTCGCCAATGCTTCCTCCCAACCTCTAGTCCAAAATCGTCCCCCACCCACAGAAAAGCGAAACTATGATACAGGAGTTTCACATATAACATGATTTGTCAAGCTTTTTTATTAAATGTGGATAATTTTATATTTTAGATATATATATTGTATTCATTTTGCTTCAATGTACAATATGTGGGATGAGCAAGGAAGAAACCGAGAAACAGAACCTCAAAAAAAGGGCCTTCGGGCAAATCACCCAAAGGCCACGTCCAGCACCATCTTCGGCAGCCCGGCGGTCATGGCCCTGTGGCTTTAGACCCGTGACTTTGCGTCGGCACCTTTCGGCACCTTTGCCCTTTCGTTCCAGTAATGGCCGCCAGTTTAAGAAAATTTTATGTTGTTGTCAAGCAATTTTAGTAATTTTATTAAAAATAGTGTAAGTTATGCATATATGGTACACTGAGATTCCTCTGGCTACAACATGTAGGGTTCGTAATTCGGCAGACAGGCACCCTGTGTGCTTGCTCCGCCGCCGGTTCTTCATGCAATCAATCTCACGGGGAGGAGACACGGTCCAGCAAAAAATGCCTTTACAAACCCGGTGCATGGGATTACATTCCGGCAGGCCGTTGATCGATGGGGACTGGAATTCCGATATAAGGATTAAACGAGGAACTGTGTTGCCGAAAGAAGGCCT
>CAYVUX010000037.1:0-14079 GCA_964455075.1 uncultured Desulfobacteraceae bacterium
GCTGACGCCGCTCCTACAGAAGCGCTTTCGAGTCCCTGGAGGAACGAGCAAAAAAACGTTCATTCCCCTCTATAAGGGCTATCCAAATTCTAAGAGGTACCCATTTCCCGGAAGAACCATTTTTGGAAGTCAGGGGATAGATTATCGGAATCATGAACAGAGACGACGCGGTACTGGGCGAATTTCAAATTCATTTCTCCAAAATCAATGAGGAGATGAGAAGGGCCCTCGACTCCCGTGTGGAGCTCATTGAGGATATGGGAAGCCATACCCTGCTGGGGGACGGAAAACGGCTCAGGCCGCTTTTTTTCGTTCTTTCCTGCCAGGCCTGCAATTGCCAGGCGGAGAACATCTACAGGCTTTCGACCATTTTTGAATACATACACACGGCGTCCCTGCTCCATGATGATGTGTTGGATAATGCAGAGCTAAGGCGCAACAAGGCCTCGGCAAACTATCTCTGGGGTAACCATGCGGCCGTCCTGGTGGGCGATTTCCTTTATTCCCAGTCCTTCTGTATCGCTATGGAGGCCGACCGGTTGAAGCTTTTCAAAAGACTCACGGATACGACACTTAGAATGGCAGAAGGGCAGGTACTTGAGCTGATGCACACCAACGACTGGGACATGACCGTCGAAAGGTATCTGGAGATTGTCACCGCAAAAACGGCGGTGCTTATCTCTGCGGCATGTGCGTCCGGGGCCGTTCTGTCCGAGGCGGGAAATGTCCGGGAGAGAGCTCTGGCGGCGTTCGGCCTGAACACGGGAATCGCGTTTCAGCTCATGGACGATCTGCTGGACTACACGTCCACCCGAGAGGAATTTGGAAAGCCGGTGGGCAAGGACCTCAAGGAGGGAAAGATCACACTTCCGCTGATTTATGCGCTGGCGGAGCTCGGGAAGGAAGAGCGCGGAAGGCTCGCAGAGCGGTTTCTGACCGGGCAGGCCGGGGAAGAGGAGCACCGCAAGGTGGTCGATTTTGTAAGAAAAAGCGAGGCCCCCAAGAAGATCCGGCGGAAGGCGAAATCTTATGCGGAGACGGCGGCAACGGCCCTGGACCCATTGCCCGATTCCGAGCCAAAGAGGCATCTCTTGGAGCTCAATGACTTTGTCATACAGCGGTCGCACTGACCAGGCCTTTTAAAAGCGCCCTTTCTCCCGGCCCCTGACTCATGCCCGCGGACGAAAGGTTCATCCTCCGAGATGCCCCTGTATTCCTGCAGTGCGTCCCCCCACCCGGGCCAGGCTGCTTTCTTTGGTTTTGAATCCCCCCGGCCGGATGCGATATTCAGAGGTCTCCTGGCAGGGCCGCTGCTTTTTCGCAGGACACAAACCCATGGTCGGATCGGAGTTTATTTCCCGAATGCACAGTTGGGATACCGGCATTCCGGGCAGTTCAGACAGAGCCCCCCGTGGCCCAGGGCGGCAAGGTCTTCCCTGGTTATGATTTCACCCGCCAGAACTCGCGGGAACAGCACATCAAACACCGTGGCCCGGTAGAAAAGGACGCAAGCCGGCAACCCGAGCACGGGCACAGAGCCAAAGCGTCCGTAGAGGAACATGGCGCCGGGCAGGACGGGCGTGCCATAGACCACGTCTTTTGCCCCGGCCTCGGCAATGGCCGTCCTGCTTACGTCATCGGGATCGACGCTCATGCCGCCGCCCACCAAAATGAGCTCGGCACCGGCCGCCAGAAGATCGTGGATGGCCTCGACGATCCGCTCCCGGATGTCCGGGCATCGGATCGTTTCAATCAATTCGCAGTCGTATCCGCGAAGTTTCTCCTTGAGGAGAGGAAAAAACCGGTCCTCCACAAGTCCGTGGAAGACTTCGTTTCCGGTTACCACCAATCCCGCTTTGAGCGGTGATAGGGGCTTCACAGAAAAAATTCCCCCTGCAGCGGCTGCCAGGGAGACGGCCTCCTCGAGGAGCTCTTCGCTGACGATCAGGGGAATGACCCGCTCGGCGGCGACGATATCTCCTTTTTCAACAAGGTCGTTGCTGTGCCGGGATGCACAGCACATGTGGCGGATGAGGTTCAGGCGGAAGAGCGCATCCGCGTTTACGTTGAGGAGACCCCTCCGGGCCGCCCGGATGGAGACCTTCCCCTCCGCGGGCGGCTCATCGAATCGGGTGCCCGGGCCCGCCAAGACCCTGGCCAGCCGGAGTGCTGCCTCGTCCTCATGAACCTCTCCGGGGACCAGTTCCAGGGCGAAAATATGATTTTTTCCAATTTTTCTCAAATGGGGAAGATCCTCTTGTCGAATGATGTATCCTTTCTTGAAGGCCGCTCCTTTAAACCGGCCGGGTGTGATCTCGGTGATATCGTGGGCCAGGACTTTTCCCACAGCCTGGTCGAGCGGAATAATGGTTGCAGAAGATTTGAATTTCTCGCCCATCGGTCCTCCTCTCTTCTCTTTGAAAGGCGCCACGTGTATTAGGCCTTGCCAGTGCCCGTGGTTGCCCTGAAGGCGGGAGGCAGCTCCGAAGTGCTGAAGCGGGCTCACCGCGAGGGCGGGATAGCTTCTAATCCCCGAAAGGGGGGGCCGCCCGCCAAAAAACGCATCCGTCCGGGGTTGCGTGATCGGCTTGCGTAGAGGGGCACATGGATGCCCCGTTTATTTATTTTCCTTCACGTGCAGATCCGTGATTTTTAACAGGACAGGCGGATACGAAGCAAATCCCTGCCGACCATGAGTTCCCCGTTGTATGCGGCACGGCAATGGCTCTCGAAATCCGTTTTCAGGCATTCCGGATAAAAATGGGTCAAGAGGAGTCTTCGGGCTCCTGCGGCCTGGGCTATTTTTCCGGCCAGGGTAGGTGTCAGATGTCCCTCTGTTTCCTTCCCGTCTGGAAAAGAACACTCCAGGATCAAAAGATCAGCCCCTCTGGCCAGGGAGATGATTTCTTCGCAGTACCCGGTGTCTCCCGAATAAACCACCTTCTTCCCGTCGCTGTCTTCCAGCCTGTAGGCAATGCTTTCCCGCGTATGCCGGGTGGGACAGCAAGAGATGCGGAGCTCTCCTTCGTCGATGGCTTTATCCCCCGGCTCTATTTCCCTGAACCTCATGACCTCCGGCGGAAGCATCAGCCAATCGCCATAGACCTGTTGCAGACTGGAGAGGAAGTGCTTGGTTCCCCGGGGCCCGGAAATATGAAAGGGGTTCCGCCGTGAGACTGCCCCGGGATGTCTGGTGGCAAAAAGGAAATGAACGAGCCCCCCGGTGTGATCCGGATGAAAGTGCGTAAGCCAAATCCCGGCGACGTTCTCGTAATCCAATCCGGCGTGTAAAAGCTGCCGCATTGTCCCGGGACCCATGTCGAAGAGGACCGTTCCCTCATTGACCAGAAAGGCAAGGGAGGGACATCCCCTGTCCGCAAGAGGGACGCCTGTTCCGGATCCCAGCAAAATCAGTTCCATGGGAGGCTCCCTTTTCTACACGCCGGAAAACGCCGCTCTTCGTCCTGTCTCAGCCCCTGATAGGACCGCTCGGCCCCGAGCTCACGGCCGAGGACCTCAGCCGGGTCTTTGGGTTCGGTTCATACCCCCCGACACCCGGCAATGCACTCCCGTAGGGAGCAGGCCTCGGGCGAACCTTCCGGCATGACCATGGATCAAAGTCAAGGATCTTTCCATGCCCCCGCCTTCAAAGGGGCGAAACAACCTTACTTCAGGCCGGCGATTGCTTCAGCTGCAGGTTTATGATTTATAGACGCAACGCCTTTGCTCGTCAACACCCGTGAGACTTTTGAAAAACGACTCCTTTTTTCTTCGCCATCCTTCTGGCGGGTCCCCGGTTTCGTCGGGATCGAAATCGCTATCGGGATCGAAATCGACCTGAGAGCTTCCGTATCCGGTGGGAGCCTCCTCCTTATCCTTTCGATTTCGATGTAGCGATCCCGATTTCTTCACACCCTAAGGGCTCACCCGCGAACAGTGATTTAACTTGCAGAAGATCTGCCGGTGCCCCGGCCCCTTAAGACATCTTGTCCCCAAAATCTGACCGGGAAGCTCACGACGCAGGAAGCCGTTTCTCGGAGTCGGGCTCTTTAGGGACCATCGAGAATCTTGACAGATTGCAAAGAATCCTGACAGTTTCTCCGGGTCCTCCGTGGCATTCGAAACGGATTCTCTGCAAAGGGTCCCTGACAAATTGGATAGTTAGAGCAGAGTGTGCTCAGGTGCGAAAGGTGGCATGCGTGTTGCTCTACCTGGTCTGGATCCGGCTTCGGCGGGATCGCAAGGTGCTTCTTCAGTAAGCGGTCCGGGAAGGTCTCACAAAAATATGCTGGAGAAGGAATCCCCGGGGGTGCGTGGAGAAAGAGGCCCGTCCACCGTCCTTCTCTCCCGTACCTGGGGTTTCGCATGCCATTCTAAAAAATGGCATATGTTCGAGGGCTTATAGGGTTGGGCGCGCGTTGGAGAAGAAGACGACTTGTGAAAAAAGAGAATGGCACGAAAGATTCCCAGAACAACTCCATTTTTCCTTGACAGCGTTCAAAAATTGGATATACATTGCTTGTTCCAAAATGCACAAAGTTAGGGTGGATACGGACTGTCACGCAGGTTTTTTAACCTAATAGCTCGAAAATTCGATAAATAAAGGAGGATTTCGTATGTCAGACCTTATTGCTCCGCACGGTAAAGAAGAAAGACTCATCCCCCTGCTCCTTGAAGGCAGCGAGCTCAAGTCAGAGACCGAGAGAGCCAAGTCGCTCAAGCAAATCGCGATCACCTCACGGGAAACTTCGGATCTCATCATGTTGGGAATCGGGGCGTTTACGCCCCTCACCGGTTTTATGACCAAGGCGGACTGGCAGGGCGTCTGCGACAATTTCGCGATGGCCGACGGGACATTCTGGCCCATACCCATCACCCTTTCCACGGACGATGAGGACGCAAAGGTGGGAGATGAACTGGCGCTGGTGGACAGTGATACCGGAACGACCATCGCCACCATGGAGGTCGCCGAGAAGTATGAGATTGACAAGGACCACGAGTGCCAGAAGGTCTTTACCACCACGGACACAGAGCATCCCGGTGTACAAAAAGTGATGATTCAGGGCAAATACAACCTCGCCGGGCCCGTCAAGGTCATCAGTGAGAGCTTTTATCCTGAGCAGTATAAAGGGCTGTATCACCGGCCGCACGAGTCGCGGAAGATATTCGAGGACAAGGGTTGGAAGCGGGTGGCGGCCCTTCAGCTGCGAAATCCCATGCATCGAAGTCATGAATTCCTGGCCAAGATTGCCGTGGAAGTGATGGACGGGTTGTACATCCATCAGTTGGTAGGCAAACTGAAGGCAGGGGACATCCCGGCCGATGTACGGGTGAGAGCCATCCAGGCCCTGGTGGACAACTGGTTCGTGAAAGACACGGTTGTTCAGGGGGGATATCCCATGGAGATGAGGTACGCAGGACCCCGGGAAGCGCTCCTTCACGCCGTTTTCCGGCAGAATTACGGCTGTAGCCACATGATCATCGGCCGCGACCACGCCGGGGTGGGGGACTACTACGGCCCCTTTGATGCCCAGAGAATTTTCGATGAAATCCCGGAAGATGCACTGAAATGCGAAAACCTGAACATCGACTGGACCTTCCACTGCTACAAGTGCGGAGGGATGGCTTCCATGAAGACGTGCCCCCACGGCAAGGATGACCGTCTGCTTCTGTCGGGGACCATGGTGCGAAAGACCCTTTCCGAGGGCGGTGACCTGCCGGCCGAGTTCAGCAGACCCGAAGTAGTGGAAATTCTCAAAGAATACTACCAGAGCTTGGATGAGAGGGTGGAGGTCAAGTTGCACGGGGCCGCCACCGGAGAAGTGAAGAAGAAGTAGCAGACAAGGACACCTCGAGGCTACCGGCGAGGCGTCGTTTTGTTCCTTTGACTTCAAAAAGAGCAATTATTTCCGTGAGAAAGGGGGTGCAAACAAGAGACTTTTCATAGGACAAAACCGGTTGAAGAGACTTAATTTGTTTATTTAGGAGGTGTAATAATGCCAAGTTTCGTAATTGTCGAAAAGTGCGACGGTTGCAAAGGGCAAGACAAAACCGCTTGTATGTATATTTGCCCCAACGACCTTATGTATCTGGATAAGGAGAAGATGAAGGCCTATAACCGGGATCCTGCCATGTGCTGGGAATGCCAGTGCTGCGTGAAGATCTGCCCCCAGCAGGCCATGGATGTCCGCGGGTACGCAGACTTCATCCCGCTGGGAGCCAGTTGTGTGCCGCTGCGTGGTTCCGAGGATATCATGTGGACGGTCAAGTTCCGTGACGGGAGCATCAAGAGATTCAAGTTCCCCATCCGGACGACGGAAGAAGGAACGGCGGATCCCGCCGGCGGATACGCCACGCATGATGATCTCAACAGTGAGGCCCTGGCCACGGAACCCGAATCGCTGGGACTCGATGCAGTCCCCACAAGATAGCGGCAAGGAGGTATAGACATGGCTAATTTTGAAACGGTGGAAGTGAGTACCGATCTGCTGATTGTCGGCGGCGGATTCGCGGCCTGCGGAGCCGCCACCGAGGCGGCATACTGGGCAAAGAAAAACGGATTAAAGGTCACCCTGGTGGACAAGGCGGCGCTGGACAGAAGCGGGGCCGTGGCCATGGGGCTTTCGGCCATTAACCAGTACGTGGGAGTCCGGGACGGGGACAACACCGTCGAGGATTACGTAATGTACGTGCGCCAGGACCTGATGGGTGTCTCCAGGGAGGACCTGGTCTACAACATCGGGCGCCACGTGGACTCCACGGTGCACCTGTTTGAAAAGTGGGGCCTTAAGATCTGGACGGACGAAAACGGCAAGTACGTCCACGAGGGCCGCTGGCAGCTTATGATCAACGGCGAGTCGTACAAGATCATTATCGCCGAGGCTGCGAAGAACGCCATCGCGGATGCCGGGGGTGAAATCTACGAGAGAATCTATATTGTGGAACCGCTCGTGGAGAACAACAAGGTCGTGGGCGCTGTCGGCTTCAGCACCCGTGAAGACAAGTTCTATGTCTTCAAGGCCAAGGCGGTGATCTGCGCCATGGGCGGCGCGGTGCACGTGTTCAGGCCCCGGTCCGTGGGAGAAGGTTTCGGCCGCTCCTGGTATCCCCCGTTCAACACCGGCTCCAGCGCCTATTTCACCATCAAAGCCGGCGCGGAAATGACCTGTCAGGAAGTCCGCTTCATCCCGGTTCGGTTTAAGGATGCCTATGGGCCGGTCGGCGCATGGTTTCTGCTTTTCAAATCCAGGGCCATAAGCGCGGAAGGCGGCGAATACATGGCGGTCAGAAAGGACGAGCTGCAGAACTGGGCTCCCTACGGTCTTGCCAAGCCGATTCCGGCCAACCTGAGAAACTACCTGGGCATGCTGGACGTGGACGCAGGGCTCGGGCCGTTGTACATGGAAACGGACGAGGCCATTGGGAACCTGGCCGAGGCCTTCAAGGACGATCCGAAGGCATTCAAAAAGAAGATGAAAGAACTCGAGGCGGAGGCGTGGGAAGACTTCCTGGATATGACCATTTCCCAGGCTCACCTCTGGGCCGCGCAGAACGTGAAACCGGAAGAGAAACACTCCGAAATCGCCGCCTGTGAGCCCTACTTCATCGGATCTCACTCCGGCGCCTCCGGAGCGTGGGTAAGCGGTCCCGAGGACTTGGACACCCCCTACAAGTGGGGCTACGCCAACATGACAACAGTGGATGGTCTGTTCGCGGCCGGGGATGCCTCCGGAGCGTCCAGCCACAAGTTCTCTTCGGGCTCCCACGCAGAGGGGCGGATTGCCGGTAAGGCGGCCGTCAAGTATATCGTGGAGAAGGGCGCAGAGCCCAGTGTGGATATGGGCAAGGTTGAAGATCTGAAGAAATGGATCCTTGCTCCCCTCGATCGCTACGAGGAGCACAAGAACGAGACCACGGATCCGGCCGTCAACCCGAACTACCTGCTGTGGAGGCAGTTCATGGATCGCCTCCAGAAGATCATGGACGAATACGCCGGCGGTGTGACCGCGGCGTTCAAGACCAGCAAGGCGCTGCTCAACCGCGCCATGGAGCTTTATGTCTTCCTCAGAGAGGACGCGGAAAAACTGGCGGCGACAAATCACCATGACCTCATGAGGTGCTGGGAAAACATCCATCGGATGTGGCAGGGTGAAGCGCATATCCGAACGATCCTTTTCCGAGAGGAGACCCGTTGGCCCGGATACTACTTCAGGGCGGACACTCCGAAGATGGACAACGACAACTGGTTGTGTTTTGTGAACTGTAAATGGGATCCGGCTAGCGGTGAGTGGGATGTCTTCAAGAAAGACATTTGGACCATGCCGGGCGTAGGGTAAAACCTAACGTTACCGAGAATGCTCCAGGCGCCGGCGACACGGCGCCTGGAGCATTTCATTGATTGAAATTGGGCAAGTCTCAAGGGTCTGAAATAAAAGCGGATTCCGCCAAAATCCATTTCAGGGCGTGCGCCGTTAGCGGATCGAAAATGGATGTTGACGAAATGCGCTTTTTGTATTAATAGGGCATTCCAGATTGCAGGACTGAATCAGGTTTCCGTCCGGAAACGGCCTTTTTCCGGTAGTTTCGGCGGGAGTCCGCGGGGTTCATGCGCAAGGCACCGCCTGGTGAGTGCCCGCCCGGGCCCTGGAGTTTTTGAGGACACGGGCGGATCCGCATTTCTGAGCTGGAAACTCCCCATTACCGTATCAAGACCTTTGATAAATGTTTCCGCCCGGGGCGGAATCAAGGTCAGGAACGGCGTCCACCTCGGGCGAATCAATCGCAGAAATAGACAGAATATTTCGAGCAAAGGTCTTGTATCAGTGGTTTTGGGTTAGACACGAGCGAAAATTACAATCCTGGAGGGGACAATGGCCGATGTACAAACGACAAACCAGACGATACTGGTGGTTGGCGGTGGCATGAGCGGTGTAACGGCGGCGCTGGAGGCCGCCGAGGCCGGCTACGATGTGGTTCTTGTGGAAAAGAATCCGTACCTGGGAGGCCGCGTTGCCCAGTTGTATGAATATTTCCCGAAGTTATGCCCACCGAACTGCGGGCTGGAGATCAATTTCCGGCGCATGAAGGTCAATCCGCGAATCCGATTCTTCACGATGGCCGAGGTAAGCGGTATATCAGGCCAAGAGGGAGACTATGACGTGTCCGTCAAGCTATCCCCCAGATATGTGAATGAAAAATGTACCTGCTGCGGGAAATGCGCCGAGGTCTGTGAAACGGAGATTGACAATCCTTTCAATTATGGGATGGACAAGATCAAAGCGGCCTATCTGCCCCACGACTTTGCGTTCCCCATGAGGTACGTGCTGGATCCATCCATTGTGGGAACCGGGGAAGGCGAGAAATGCCGGGACGCCTGCGAGTACGACGCCATCGAATTGGACATGCAGCCGTCTGAATTCGACATCAAGGCGGGGGCCATCGTATGGGCCTGTGGCTGGGAACCGTACGACGCCTCGAAGATCGAGTATTACGGATTCGGTGAATACAAAAATGTGGTCACGAATGTGATGATGGAACGGCTGGCCTCCAAGAGCGGGCCCACGGAGGGGAAAATCGTTCGGCCCTCCGACGGAAAGGAACCCAAGAATGTGGCGTTCATCCAATGTGCAGGATCCAGGGATGAAAACCACCTTCCTTACTGCTCCGGGATTTGCTGCCTGGCATCCATGAAGCAGGCCTCTTATATCAGGGACCTCTACCCCGACGCCGAAGTCACCATCTTCTTTATTGACATTCGGGCCCTGGACAGGTTGGAGGACTTCTATAACAAGATCAAAGAGGACGACAAAGTCACATTCATCAAGAGCAAAATTGCCATGATCACCGAAGATCAGGAGACCGGGAATCTCCTGCTCGAGGGTGAAAATACCAATAGCGGAGAGCAGGTCCGAGCGGATTTCGGTATGGTCGTGCTGGCTACCGGGATGGTCCCGAACAAGGTGGCCCTGGATGTTTCCCCGGATGTCTCCATGGACGAGTACGGATTCCTGATGAATGATCCCAACAAGCCGGGGTTCTATGGTGCCGGCTGCACAAGGAGGCCGACGGATGTCGCGTCCTGCGTCCAGGATGCAACAGCCTCTTCACTGAAGGCCATCCAATCAATCGCGAGGAGGTAGCTCGATGGACAAGAAGACTGCACTCTACATATGCACTGGATGTGGAATCGGGGATTCCCTGGACATTGAACCGCTCAAGGAAATCGCTTCCGACGATTATAATATTCCCGTCATCAAGGACCACCCGTTTTTCTGCGGGCCGGAAGGGGTGGAACTTATCAAGCAGGACATTGAGAGCGAAGGCGTCAATACCATCGTCATCGCGGCATGTTCGGGCAGAGTGAACTATGACGTGTTTAACTTCGGAGCGGACAAGATTGTGGAGAGGGTGAACATCCGCGAGCACGTGGCCTGGAGTCAACCTCCGAAAGAAGAGGACACCCAGATGCTGGCCGAGGATTATATCCGCATCGGCTGTTCCAAGGCCAAGGACACGAAACCGCCCGAGCCGTACCAGGCCGAAGAAGAGTTCTCCAAGGATATCCTTGTGGTGGGCGGCGGTATTGCGGGCATGACAGCCGCTCTGGAGGCCGCAAAGGCGGGATATCAAGCCGTCCTTGTGGAGAAGGAAGATCGATTGGGCGGGTTCCTGACCAAGATGAAGAAACGGATCACCCTCCCCTATAAGGAGCTTTCCGAGACCGGAGCCGAGGACCTGATCCAGGCTGTGGAGGATGAACCCAAGATCAAAGTATATACTTCTGCGAGCGTGGAGAAGATCTCCGGGGCGCCGGGCCTGTTCTCCGTGGAAATCAAGTCCAACGGGAGCAGCGCGAATGAGCGTGCCGGGGCTATCGTCCAGGCCACCGGTTGGGTTCCCTATGATGCAAACAAGCTGGGATCATTGGGATACGGTCAGTACAAAGATGTTATTACCAACGTGGAAATGGAAGAGATGGCCGCCAAAGGGAATGTCACAAGGCCTTCGGACGGGAGCGACGTGAAAAGCGCGCTGTTCATTCAGTGTGCGGGTTCCAGGGATCCGGAGCATCTTCCTTACTGTTCTTCCGTTTGTTGCCTGACTTCCTTAAAGCAGGCCACCTATCTGAAGGAACAGAATCCCGAAAGCGTGAATTACATTCTTTATAGGGATATGAGGACCGTGGGGCAGGCCGAGGATTTCTACAGGAAGGCCCAGAACGATGGGAATGTGTTCATTCGGGGACTCGTTTCCTCCGTGGGTGAATCCGGTGGGAAGCTCTTCGTCGAAGCCGACGATGAACTGCTTGGGGAGAAGCTGAGAATCGAAGATTTGGACCTTGTCGTTTTGGCCGTGGGCATGGTTCCGGCCAACAAACCCGAGGTGACTCCGCGGATCAAGGCCCCCGAAGGGACGGAAGGAGCGGACGAGGAAGGGAAGATCGAAGTGGTCCCGGACTCCGGATTCTTCAGCAACAGCACGCTTAATCTGGCTTACCGGCAGGGCCCGGAATTGCCCACACTCAAGTACGGGTTTCCGGATTCGCATTTCATTTGTTTTCCTTACGAGACAAGGCGCACCGGGATATATTCCGCCGGATGTATCCGAAGGCCGATGGAAACGGCCAAGGCCGTGGACGACGCCGTTGGAGCAGCCATGAAGGCCATACAGTGCACCGAGGCGACGGCCGTGGGCATGGCAGTGCATCCACGGGCCGGGGATTTATCCTACCCCGAAATCAATATGCAGAGATGTACCCAGTGCAAGCGGTGTACGGAGGAGTGTCCTTTCGGGATGTTCAATGAGGATGAGAAGGCGAATCCCATTCCCAACCCGACGCGATGCCGGCGATGCGGCGTGTGCATGGGCGCATGTCCTGAAAGAATCATATCCTTCAAGAACTACTCGGTGGGGATGATCGGGAACATGATCAAGTCCGTGCATGTACCTGAAGAAGACGAGGAAAAGCCGCGGGTTATTGCACTCGTGTGCGAAAACGATGCGTATCCGGCGTTGGATATGGCAGGCATCAAACGGATGTCGTGGAGCCCGTACGTGCGGTTTATTCCCATGCGCTGCCTGGGTTCCATGAACCTGGTGTGGGTGGCTGATGCCATGTCCAGGGGAATCGACGGGTTGCTCTTGTTGGGCTGCCGGCACGGGGATGACTACCAGTGCCACTTCATCAAAGGCAGCGAGCTGGCCGATACACGGCTTTCCAAAGTGTCGGAAACCCTTGACCGGTTGGCCCTGGAGTCGGAGAGGGTGAAATTCGTGGAAGTGAGTATCACGGATTACGACAAGATCCCGGGAATCATCAGCGAATTTTTTGAGACCATTGAATCCGTAGGTCCGAACCCTTACAAAGGCTGGTAGTCGGTTGCCGCCATTGTGGAGGGCACTGGTAGAAAGGGCAGCTTGAATTCATCCAGCAAAGAGACCTTTGAAAAATTCTCGATTTTGACCCTGGTAAAGGCGGACGATGACATCGGGTAAAAAGAGCGGTTTTCAAAGGCCTCGCAAAAGAGGTCGCTTATGGAAAAGAATGTGAACTATGCTCCCGCCTTCGCCGATGAGGTATTTCGGAATGTGGATTTTGGGGAAGAAATCAAGATGTGCATGCAGTGTGGGGTTTGCGCCGCCTCTTGCCCTCTTAGTCTGCAGATGGATTACCCTCCGAGACAAATTTTTGCTATGATCCGGGCAGGAAAGAGAGAAGAGGTACTGAATGCAAATTCCATCATGCTCTGTACCTCCTGCTACAGCTGCAAGGTCAGGTGCCCTCGCAAGATTCCTGTCGTGGATGTGATGCACGGATTGGCCCATTATGCCATCGAGAACGGGATCCTTACCCGAAGGGATACGGCAAACTTCGGCAGGGAGTTCTGGAATGAGGTCTATAAACGTGGACGGATAGACGAGAAGGAGCTTCCAAGGCGGGTATTTTTTGCGGGAGGACTGCTTGAGGGCATTAAGAATACAATCAAGTTCATGGACGTAGGTCTCAAAATGGTGCTCCACAGGCGGATGAAACTGCTTCCCGAGAAAAAGATTAAGGGGGCCAAATCGCTTCAGAAGATGCTGGACAAAGCCGCCCAAATGGGGAAAGGGGGTGCCCGAGCATGAAGTATTTTTTGTACTGGGGCTGCAGCCTGGAAGGAAGTGGCGCCAATTTCCTGGTGTCCTTAAGACCTGTTTGCGAGGTGCTCGGGATGGAGCTCAAGGAAATCGAAGATTGGAACTGCTGTGGTGCGAGCGTCTCTTATGGGGGCGCAAACGATCTTGCGATCAAGGTCCTGAATGCCCGCAATCTGGCTCTGGCGGAGGCCGCTGGAGGCCAGGATATTGTTGCGCCCTGCAGCTCCTGCTATATCCAGATGAACAAGGTTAACCATGAGATCCAGGAAAGCGAAGAACTCAGGGAAAAAGTCAACGCATGCCTGGCGGAGGGCGGACTCAAATACAAGGGTGGCGTGAAGGTGCGGCATATACAGGACGTCCTGTACAATGATATCGGAATTGAGAAAATTAAAGCCAAAGCCGTGAAGCCGCTCACAGGGCTAAAGGTGGCGGGATACGTTGGATGCCAGTCGGTACGCCCTTATGGGGAGTATGACAGTGTAGAAAAACCGATTGTTCAGGATCGAATTCTGCAGGCCCTCGGAGCGGAAGCCGTCCCTTTTCCCAAGAAGATTCGATGCTGCGGCTCGGGAATTTTCCTTCCGGAAATGGACTATTGCCTTGAGCTGGTCAAGAACATCCTTGAGGATGCCGTGGAGCACGGTGCAGAAGTTGTCTCTTCGGTTTGTCCGATGTGCGCCATGAACCTGGAGATGTATCAAGACCGCATCAACGAGAAGTTTGGCACCTCCTTTGATGTTCCCATCGTTTACCTGACCCAGTTGATGGCAGTGGCCTTCGGGATGGATTGGAAAAGGGACGCGGCCCTGGGTTACAATGTGATACCGCCGGAGGGGGTGATAAAGGCGGCTATAGGCTGATTTCCGGTTCTTCCGGAAAATGGGTACCTAATGGTTACCAAATAGAAATGGTTCATCCGGTTTTCGTATCCTTATGTCT
>CAYVUX010000038.1:0-2289 GCA_964455075.1 uncultured Desulfobacteraceae bacterium
TTCCAGATCCTGATGAAGACGTTCAACTACACCAGGCCAGGGGTTGCTGCACAGGCGCTTGGGATCGCCCAGGGAGCAATGGACGCATGCATCGGCTATGTAAAGGAGCGAGTCCAGTTCAAAAAGGCTCTGTCCCAATTCCAGGGCATCCAGTGGATGATATCCGAAATGGCACTCAAAATCGAACTTTCCCGAACCATGGTTTATAGGGCCTGCGCAACAATCGACAACGAGCCGGATTCGGCCGAGATCGCAAAAATCGCCTCCATGGCCAAATGGTTCGCCTCCGATACGGCCATGCAGGTGACCACGGATGCCGTTCAGATTTTTGGAGGCTACGGTTTCAGCCGGGAGTACCCTGTAGAGAGGATGATGCGGGATGCCAAGATCACCCAGATCTATGAGGGTACCAATCAAGTCCAGCGTATTATTATTGCAGACCGGATACTGTCGTGAACGTAGAAATGGAAGAACAGATGGCAGAGGTGAGCTATGAGTGAGAGCGAGATTGTGATCGTGAGCGCCCTGCGGACGCCTTTCGGGAGGTATTGTGGATCCCTCAGAGAGTTCGACTACTTTGACCTTGGGGCGATACCGATGAGAGAAGTCATCAACCGGGTGGGCCTGGCTCCGGATGCAGTGGACGAGGTCTTTTGGGGGGTTGGAGACACGTCGCCTTGCAAGGATGTCTACACCCCGGTCGCCGCCCGGCAGACCTTGCTCAAGGCCGGGTTTCCCGCAGAGACCCCTTCCACTGCACTGGACAAGGCCTGCGTTTCCGCCATGTCCGCCGTGAAGCTGGGTTGCATGGGCATCCGGCTCGGAGAGATCGAGACGGCCATCGGCGGAGGGGCCACCTCCTTCAGCCAGGAACCGCTGATCGTTCGTGGACTCCGCTACGAGGGCTTCCGAATGGGTAATGTGACCATGGAAGACCCGCTTTTTGCCCTTGGATACAAGGACTTCAACCCTGTGTCCGTGGATACGGATAATGTGGCGCATGAATACGGAATCGACAGACAGGAACAGGATGCTTGGGCCCTCAGGAGCCATGAGAACTATGGGGCCGCATGGAATGCAGGCAAATTCAAGGAAGAGATTTTTCCGCTGGAAATCGAACGGAAGAAGCAGGAGCCCTACACCCTCGATATAGACGAACAATACCGCTCCAACGTCAGCATGGAGAAGCTCTCCAAGTTGAAGGCCATATACGGAACCAGGGCTATCACCGCAGGAAACGCCCCCGGTTTGAACGACGGGGCTACGGCGATTTTCTTCATGAGCCGAAAGAAGGCCGATGAATTGGGGCTGGAGCCGTTGGCCACCATCGTATCCATGAGTTCGGTAGCCATCCATCCCAATCGGATGCCTGAAGGCCCCGCCCATGCAATGCAGAAGGCCCTGGACCTGGCCGGCATCGGTCTAGACGATATCGAGGTCATGGAAATCAACGAAGCATTTGCAGCCGTGCCGCTGGTGAGCATTCGGATGCTCGCAGACAATGATCGATCCAAGGCCGAAGACATCCAGAAAATGGCCAATGTCAACGGGAGCGCCATCGCGATCGGGCATCCCAATACGGCGAGTGGAGCCAGAATCATCATGAACCTGATATACGAGCTGCGACGGAGGGGAGGCGGGTATGCGCTAGGCGGGATCTGCGGAGGGCTGGCCCAGGCCGACGCAGTTGTTCTGAAGGTTTGACTTGGAGGGGAGCTCGCATGGCAAAGAGCCTGGTGGATGAACGGGACGCCCGCTTCGTCCTTTTCGAACAATTGAAAGTTCAGGATATTCCGGCCCCGGGGTATCCTGAGGGGCATGATCTAGAAATCCTTGAAATGGTAATCAAGGAAGCGCAAAAGCTCGCCGTGACCGTTCTCGCACCGACAAACAAAGATGGAGACCGTCTGGGATGCGGTTTTGAAGAAGGCAAGGTTGTATTACCTCCTTCATTTCACATGGCATACAGGATTTTCTCCGAGGGCGGCTGGAATGTGCTATCTGACGAGGTGGATGTGGGAGGGCAGGGCCTTCCCAAATCGATCGAGATTTGCTGCCGGGAGTGGTTTGAGGCGGCCAACATGTCCTTCAGCAATTACATCAACCTCACACACGGCGCCGGGAAGCTCATCGAGACCTTCGGCACCCCGGACCAGAAGGCGGTGTACCTGGAAAAGCTCTACAGAGGTACGTGGAGCGGGACCATGTGCCTGACCGAAGCCGATGCCGGTTCCGATGTCGGGGCGGTGAAGACAACGGCCCGGAAAAACGCAGGCGGAAAAGCGGTGG
>CAYVUX010000038.1:2299-14011 GCA_964455075.1 uncultured Desulfobacteraceae bacterium
ACATCGTTCACATGGTACTGGCCCGCATCGAGGGAGATCCGCCCGGCACCAAGGGGCTGTCCCTTTTTATCGTTCCGAAGATTCGCATCGAGGCAGAGGAACTGATCTTCAACGACGTGGTATGCACGGGCATTGAAGAAAAAATGGGCTGCCACGGCTCGGCAACCTGTACCCTGAGCTTCGGCGAAGAAGACCGGTGTGTGGGCTATCTTCTGGGCGAAAAAGGGGACGGGATCAGGGTCATGTTCCACATGATGAATGAAGCCAGGCAGATCGTCGGCTCTCAGGGACTTGCACAGGGTAGCGCGGCGTATCTTTCCGCCTTGGCCTATGCCAGGGAACGCATCCAAGGGGTGCACTTCACTCGTTCCCGTGACCCTCAAGCGCCCGGTGTTCCAATCATCGAGCATCCGGACATCCGATACACCTTGATGAAGATGAAGTCCCACGTGGAAGGTTGCCGCTCCTTGGTCTACTACCATGCACACCTGATGGACCGGATGGCGTCCGCAGCAAACGAGGAAGAGACACGCCGCCTCCAAGAGCGAATCGAGTTGCTGACGCCCGTTTGCAAGGCCTTTGTTTCGGACAGGGGGTACGAAATATGTACCTCGGCCGTCCAGGTGATGGGAGGGTATGGGTATTCGAGTGAATTTGATGTTGAGCAGCGTCTCCGCGACGAGAAGATCGCCACCATCTACGAAGGGACCAACGGCATCCAGGCCCTTGATCTTGTGATCCGAAAGATCCGAATGAAGCAGGGCCGGGCCCTGGAGGACCTGTTGGGAGAGATGCGCGAAACGGTCGGGAAGGCCCTGTCCATCCAGGGGCTCTCCGGCCTTGCGGCCCCCTTGGACACTTATGTATCCAAACTGGAGGAGGCGACCCAGATCCTTTTGGAGGAGATGGAAGCTCAGGCCGGGACTGCGCTGGCCAAGGCCGGCCGGTACCTGGATTTCCTCGGAAGCGTCACCCTGGGCTGGATGTGGCTCCAGCAGATGATCGTGGCGAAGGCCGCAATCCAGGCCCGGGAAACACAAAGCACCCTATCGGATGCGGAGGCCGTTTTCTACGAAGGAAAATTGGGAACCGGCGCATTCTTTCTGGAACGGATGCTGCCTGCTGCAGAGGGCGCCTTCGCAGAGATCGTCTCCAGGGGAAACGACTTCACGGAGATGCCCGTGGCATCCCTGTGAGGGATTTCTATTTTCACCGCCTGGAGTCAGGGCGGATGAAGAGGAGCAACCGCCCCGGCAGAAGATCAATCCGGGCAGGAGGTATTCCATGATCAACGAAAAGACAAGGGAGCATCTCAGAAAGGCCAAAGAGGCTTGGGAGAAGGCTCGGTCCAAGTACGCGCATAAGATTCAACCGAGAAAAAACCTCTCCGGCATCCCCGTAAAGACGGTCTATACCCCGGAGGATATCGAGGATCTGGATCTGGGAACCATGCCGGGGGTATTCCCCTACATCCGGGGTCTTTACCCGGACGGTTATGCCCTTACCCCGTGGATGCAGCAGATGGTCTTCGGATACGGCACCTGCGGGGACACCCGCAAGCGGATGGAAGAACTGGCCGCCCAGGGCATGGAAGGGTATTTCGGACACAAGGTGTTCAACATCGTCTACGACATTCCCACCATGTACGGTATCGACGCGGACCATCCGGAGGCCGAGGGAAACGTGGGCCAGTGCGGGGCACATTTGTCCACCCCGGAAGATTACGACGAGATCATCCAGGATTGGGAGCTGGAGACGACAAATTTTTCACTCATCACAGGGGACAACTGCCTACCCGGGCTGGCCCATATCGTCGCCGCCGCGGAGCGCCGGGGAAAGGTTCCTGATTCGCTGCGGGGAAATTCCATGAACTGGTATCCGAGAATCGCCGTTCAGGACATTCCCTCGTGGGAGCCCCGGTACGGGTATGCGCTCATGGCCGACCTCATCAAATACTGCAGCAGAAACGCGCCTGCGTGGAACACCACCAACATATTCATGTATGGGATATCGGAGGCGGGGGCCACTCCGGTTCAAGAACTGGCCTACGGCCTCGGGTGGGGAAAGTCGGTGATCGATGCAGGAAAGGCGGCCGGCTTGGAACCGGACCGTTTTGTGGGGCGGCTGGGTTTTCAAGTGGGCATACAGATGAATTTTTTCGAAGAGGTTGCCAAACTCCGAGCGCTTCGGAAGATGTGGTCCCATATTACCCGGGATGCGGGCTGCACCAAGCCCCAGTGCATGCACGCTAGGGTGCATGTCCACACCAGCGGCAGTGTACTGGTGGCTCAGCAGCCGCTGAACAACACCGCAAGGATCACCATGCAGATCATGGCTGCAGTGATGGGAGGGGTTCAATCGATTCATTCGTGTTCCTATGACGAGACCATCGGGATTCCCACCGAACTCTCCCATCGGACGGCGCTTCGCTCCCAGCAGATCATGATGTGGGAAAGCGGCCTGCGGGACGTAACCGATCCACTGGGGGGGTCCTATTATGTGGAGCAGCTGACGGATCAGATGGAGCAGGAAGCATGGAAGTTATACAATGAACTGGAGGCGCGAGGAGGTTACATGAAGGCCCTGGAGCAAGGGTGGTTGAAAGGCAGGATCGACGACACCGCCTATCGACGGAAGCAGGACGTAAAATCGGGGAGGACACCAATTGTTGGCGTCAATAAATACGTGATGGACGAGCAGGAGTCACATCAGCCTTTCAGGGTGGATTATGAAGTGGAACGCCGGGCTGTGGAACGACTCCGCTCCTTCAAGAATAAGCGGAGTGAGCAGGAGGTTGAACAGGCCTTGGGAAATCTGCGCAATGCGTGCCTTGCCCTAAAGAATGGGGAAGGTGATCTCATGCCCGCGTTAATTGAGGCGGCCAGAAAGGGTGTTACCAACGGCGAAATGATGGAGGTTATGCGTGGGACTTTCGGGTGGCTCGTGACGGAATAAAGGGCATTCCTTTCAGCCGTTTTCAGCGCTGATACCCGAATTCAAGAGGGAGAGTACATGATGACCGAGAACAACATCAGGGTCCTTCTGGCAAAAAAGAAGATTGATGTCCACGGACGGGGAAGCAAGCTGATTGCACGTGAGCTTAGGGACGCGGGCATGGAGGTGATCTACTTCCGTTTCGGTACTGTGGAGGAGATCGTGAATGCGGCCATGCAGGAGGATGTGGATGTCATCGGGGTGAGCATTATGACAAGCGGGCATTTGAGAGTCGCGGAGAGGTTGGTCCAGGAGCTCAAGGAAAAAGGGATGACCGATGTCCTGGTGATCATGGGAGGCGTGATACCGGAGGTCGACTTCGTTCGACTCAAGGAGATTGGGATCCATGAGATCTTTCCTCCTGGCAGGTCGGGGGAGGAAGTGGCCCAGTACGTGAGGCGCCATGTCGGCAAGATGTCCCTGAACGGAACGCCGGCTGGCAGGGGAGATACAGGGAATGGCGTTTGAGACGATCATTTTCGAGAAAAAAGATGGAATCGCCCGGATCTATTTCAACCGGCCCGAAGTCTTCAACGCATACTGCGAGGAAATGTCTCGGGAACTTTGCTCCGCCGTGGCTCAAGTGGAAGCGGATCCGTCGATCCGTGTGTTGATTTTGAAAGGCAGCGGGGACAATTTCCTGGCAGGAGCGGATATCGGCATGCTGAACACCTGGAGCAGGATCGCTGTCGAAGAGGGATGGGAGAAGGTAAAGGAGATCCTCGACCATCACTTCAGCCCGACCCTGCTCGAGAGGCTGCCCCAACCGACCATCGCAGCCGTGGACGGCCGGGCGTGGGGAATGGGAAGCGAGATCGCGCTGGGATGCGACATGCGGATTTGCACCTACAGGGCTTCGTTCGCCCAACCGGAGATTAAGCTGGGAATCATCACCGGAGGAGGGGGAAGCCAGCGGCTTCCACGAATCATCGGCAGGTCAAAGGCCGTGGAGATGATACTCACCGGTGCTCCTCTGGAAGCGGAGGAGGCTTTGAAGTGGGGGCTGGTCAATGAATTGGTACCTCCGGAGGAGTTGGACAAAGCGGTGAATCGTCTTGCCGACCAGATCCTGGAGAAGAGCCCGTTGATGGTTCGTTGGGCCAAGGAGTGCGTCAACCGGGTGCTCGACCAAACCCTTCTGGAAGGCATTGAGGGAGAACTGGTCCAGTTCTCGAAGACCTTCGCAACCGAGGATTGCAGGGAGGGCACCTCCGCATTTTTGGAGAAGCGAAAGCCCGTTTTTACGGGTAAATGACGGTACGACGGGTGAAAGGCGCCCTGATGGTCCTTTGAACATCCGGGCGGGGACCTTTCATATCGAGGGAGGTTTCTATGGGCGAGAAGCTGGGGATTCATAATCAGGACAAGGACGCTCCCGTTTCGTTGTGCGGCTGGGAAGGTGGAAAAGGTGTGGGGGAGGCCATCCGGATGTGCGACGGATTGAAGGCTTTGGATCCGGACATGCATGTGCTCCTCAAGCCCAATCTGGTTGTTTGGATTGACCGCTATCCTTATGCACCCTACGGCGTTATCACCACCAGCGTCTTGATCGAGGAGACCATTAAGGTCCTCAAGGACCACGGGGTCAAGCACATCACGGTGGGGGATGGATGCGCCAAGAACGAGGATTTCGGTTCCGAAACCCATATCTTGTTCGACCGTCTGGGATACGAGGAACTGACCAAACGTTACGGCGTGAAGGTCGTGGACTTCAATGAAGGAGACCACGAGGAATTGGATCTGGGGCCGCACAAGCTCAAGGTCTCGCGATATTTTCTGGAGACCGATTACCTAGTGAATCTTCCCGCGTTGAAGACTCATGAATTGACCCGGATCACTCTCGGATTCAAGAACCTGAAAGGGTCGCTCCACCCTAAGACCAAACAGGCCTGCCACAATCCCGAACATACGGTCGATGAATACCTGTTTCATATCGCCAACCGTTTTTATCCCAACCTGACGATTATCGATGGCATTTACATGCTGGAAATGGGCCCAATGTTCACCGGTACCGCTCACCGGAGCGAATTGGTGGCCGCTAGTCGGGACATGTTTTCGGCGGACGTTGTCGGTGCTGAACTCATGGGCGTAGATCCTGGCAATGTAGAGCACTTGCGGCTTTTTGCGGAAGCTCAGGGACGCAGCTTGGATGTGAAACATATCGACTTGAAGGGCCTGAGGGTTGAAGACCAGCGCAAGTCTTTGCCCATCGACAACCCATGGTCCGAAGACGGGAGCATGCCCATGGCATTTGTCAAACAAAATGTTCAGGGCTTTGATCTGCCTTTCCCCTACGGGGTTTGCACAGGGTGCACCTATATTTTCCCTCCCACAATGCTCCTTATCCTCTCTGCCAATAAGGGCGAGCCGTTCGAGGATTTCGAGCTGCTTGCCGGAAAGGGCGCGGTGCCGTCCGGCAAGGCAAAGAAGACGTTCCTGCTGGGCAACTGTCCCATTGCGGATCACAAAAATAGCGAAAAAATCAAAGAGCCGGTTCGTATCTCCGGGTGCCCTCCCAAACTTGATGATATTGTCGAGACGCTGAACAAACACGGCGTGGAGGCCAACATGGCCGCGGTGGACCGATTCTTCGGCTATCTTGCAAAGCGTTATGAAAAGGGCCATTTCCCCAGAGAAGATTACTGGCTCTAAATGATGGACTAGCGGTCTTTTGCAGCCCCCGCATTGGGCGGGTTGTGGGGAGGATCAGAGGTGAAGCCATTGGAAGCGGCAGGCAAAACCATAGAAGAGCTGCGGATCGGGCAAAGAGCTTCCCTTGTCCATGAGATTACAGCTGAGGCTGTCCGAGCCTTCGCCGAAGCAACCGGGGATTTCAACCCGTTGCATTTGGATGAGGCCTATGCGAGTGGTACTCTGTTTCGGGGACGCATCGCCCACGGAATGATGGTCGCCAGCATGCTCTCCAACGTGATTGGTACCCAAATGCCTGGAGCAGGATCAGTGTATCTTTCGCAGGCCCTTTACTTCCGAAAACCGGTTCGGATCGGGGACAGGATTACGGCGGAGGTCGTTATAGAGGCGGTGGACCATGACAAAGGACGTGTATCCTTGCAGACTACCTGTTGGAATCAGGATGGGAAGGCCGTGCTCGAAGGAGAGGCCGTGGTAAGCCCAAAGCCCAAGAAAAGCATGTCAAAAGAATCCTGGTGATGGGAAGGAGAGCTAGGCGTATGGAAAAACGCGTGAAATTCATCTCAAAAATTGAAAAGTTATCCGATATCGGGAATTTCGTCAAGCCTGGGAGCTTTGTGGCTTTCGGAGGCGGGTGGAGCTGCAACAAACCTATGGCGGTGGTCAGAGAAATCGTGCGACAGAAGATTACCGGACTGAAGGCCATGTCCATCGTAGGCGGTTGGGAAATGGAATGGCTGCTCGCGGCAGGATGCATCGACCATTTGATCTTCTCTTTCCTGAGCTTGGAATTTTTTGGCCTTCCACCCAATTTCCGACAGATTGCCGAAAAGAAACAAATCGAGCTCACGGAAATAGAGGGATGCAGCATGATCAAGGGCCTCGAGGCGGCAGGTCTGGGCCTCCCATTTGCCGCGTTTCTCGGGCCCAAAGGGTCCGACATCGTCAACGAAGCACCGGATTACTACAAGACTGTGGTTTGCCCTTTCACAGGCCAAGAATTGACGGCCATCCAGGCCATTGTCCCTGATGTGGCCGTTATTCACGCACAGCGGGCCGATGAGCAGGGAAACGTCCAGATCTTCGGCACCTCCGCATCGGATGTGGACATGGCCAAGGCGGCCAAAAACGTCATCGTAACCGTAGAGGAGATTGTGAATGGCGATCAAATCCGCGAGGACAAATCCGCCACCAAGCTTTTCCGAACCGAGGTGGACCTGATCATTCCCCAGTCCTATGGAGCCAGTCCCTGCAGCTGTGTTCCTTACTACGGCCCCCACCTCATGCAGATGATGAGAGACGCTCAGGGCGTACACCCCAAGGCCGAAAAGGACTATCTTCTCCGAACCATAGGAAAATCGGAGGATGAATATTGGGAGGGCGCAGGGGGCGGTGAGGCCAAGCGCAAACTTTCCGCGCTGGCACAAAAGACCTATTCTATTGAGTTTCCCGAAAGTCTGGAGGAAAAGAAGGCGGAAGATTTTGAACCTGTCGACCAGATGGTCGTCAGTCTGGCCGGGACCATTGAGGACGGCGACGCCATTGTTCTTGGATCCTTCACGCCTCTGGCCTATGCCGCGTATAACCTGGCCAAGCTCACACATGCCCCGAACGCCCTTATCGTTGGGTACAGCGGTGTTGACCCGCTGCCTTTCGGTATGGGGTTTCATACCTCGGAAGCGGCATGCACAAGATATTCTGCAGGCCTCTGGTCCATGACTGAGGCTATCGAAGCCCTCCACTTCAGAGGCAAAGGCGACGTGGAGGCGGTTTCCAGCGCACAGATGGATGCAAATGGGGACATCAATATTTCGTGGCTTCCGCTGCCCATCAAGGACGATCAAGGAAATCCGACGGGTGAATTGAACCCGAGAGGGCTGCGGCTTCCGGGCGGAGCGGGGGCCCCTGTCGTGTTCGGGCTGCACAGAAAATCGGTCGCC
This sequence comes from uncultured Desulfobacteraceae bacterium, assembly GCA_964455075.1. GTDB lineage: Bacteria > Desulfobacterota > DSM-4660 > Desulfatiglandales > Desulfatiglandaceae > CAYVUX01. The sequence continues at coordinate 9,886 of CAYVUX010000038.1, forward strand.
TATTTTGCCAGCCACAACAAAATGACCTTCGTGCCCAAGGTGGGATATGTCACCGGAACCAGGTACTACCTGTCGGATGAAGAACGCCTGGCCCAGGGTCTACGCCCGGGACCCATGATTGTTGTCACATCCCTCTGTGTGATGGAAATGAGGGAGAGGGGAAAATGGAGTATCCTTTCCCTGCACCGGGGCGTTTCTGCACAAGAAGTGCTGGACAATACAGGTTTCGAGGTGGAGATCTCTAGGGGTTGTCCGGTAACAGAAAGTCCGACCGAACAGGAGCTCGATTTGATCAAGAAAATCGACCCACAAGGAATCCGCAAGCTGGATTTCATGAGCGGTAAGGAAAGAAGCAAGGCCCTTCCGTCCATTATTCGGGCGGAATGGGATTCCGCGTAATTTCAGGATGAGAAAGAGGGAGGCGGAAATGAAATACGAGGTAATTCGATTGGAAAGAAAGGACGGAGGATATGCAGTCGTAACGCTCGACCGCCCCGAAAAATTTAATGCCGCCAATGCAAAGATCTTCGAAGAACTGGCGGAGGCCGTGCGCGAACTCGATGCGGACAAGGACGTGGGTTGTATCATCTTAACCGGTCAGACCTTCATTCACCCCAAGAAAAAAACGCCCTATCCGGTGTTCTCCGCAGGGGCCGATGTAGAGCAGTTCACCGGCATCGGCAAGGCGGAAGCAGGATTCGATTTTATCAAGGTCTGCTTTGAGCCGTTCAAGGCGATTGAACTTGCGGAAACCCCTGTCATAGCGGCTGTAAACGGTGCCGCATTCGGCTTTGGTTTCGAAATATCAGGCTGCTGCGACATGGTCTTCGCCGCCAGAAGCGCACGCTTCGCTTTGAAGGAAATCAACCACGGCGCATTGCCCGCTTGGTGTGTAACAAGGGGACTGGAGAAATTCGGCAAGAACGTCGTGGCCTACCTTTGCATGTCAGCCGTGGAACTTGATGCCGAGGAGGCCCGGCGGTTGGGGATCGTGATTGACGTTTTCGAGGATGATGACCTGATGCCCAAATGCGAAACGATCGCTAGGCGAGTTGCCGCGAACAGTTACATGGCCAAGACATTCATCAAGACGTGCCTCAACAGCAAGGCTATGGAGGATTATCAGCACGCAGAACGGTTCATGCCTACTATTTTTGCAACCGATTTCATGCAAGGGGCCTTCGCCCGGTTTCTCGAAGGGGCGACCCGGAACAAAAAATAGTGCGATACCCACGATCGGAGTGTTGAACATGAGAAAAGTCGTTATTGCTTCCGCCGTGCGGACCGCGATCGGGACCATGGGTGGAAGCCTGGTTTCTTTCTCTCAGAGGGAGCTTGCGGCTGCGGTCATAAAGGAGGTTCTCCGTAGGGCGTCGGTGGAGGGGGACCTGGTAGAGGACGTGTTTTTCGGCTGCTGCAACAACGTCCAGTCCGATGTCAATGTCGCCCGGGTAGGACTGCTGGAAGCGGGACTGCCCGACACGGTTCCGGGCGTCACACTCAACCGGGTGTGTCCCTCGGCCATGGAGGCGATTGTTTCTGCGGTCCGAAAAATCCAGTGTGAGGAGGCAGATATCTGCATTGCCGGCGGGGTGGAGACCATGAGTAATGCGCCGTATTACATCAAGTCGGCAAGATGGGGGGCCAGGCTGCGCCACCAGGAGATGACGGACTCCATGTGGGAAGGCTTGTATGCCGGAGGACCGGAGATCATGGGGATGACGGCGGAAAACCTCGCTGAAAGCTACGGCATTAGCCGGGAAGAGCAGGACGAGGTGGCCCTCCGGTCCCACAACGCGGTGGAGCAGGCCACGGTGGAGGGCCGCTTCCAGGCGGAGATTGTACCGCTCACCGTCCGGAAGAAGAAGCAGGAAATCGTATTTGACAAAGACGAGCACTTCCGACCGGGTCTGACACTCGAGAAGCTCGCTCAGCTTCCGCCGGCCTTCAAAGAAGACGGCACTGTGACCGCCGGGAATTCTTCCGGGATCAACGACGGCGCTGCGGCCGTCCTGGTAATGTCGGAGGAGAAGGCGCATGAACTGGGGAACGAGCCCATTGCGACCTATGTCTCCACCGGCATCTCGGCCGTGGCCCCTTCCATCATGGGCATCAGCCCGGTGGGCGCCGTCCTTCGGGCACTGGACCGCGCAAACATCAAGATAAGGGATGTGGACCTGATAGAGCTCAACGAGGCCTTTGCCGCGCAATACATCGCGTGCGAACGGGAACTGAAAATCGACCGTAGCCTCTGCAACGTGAAGGGTTCCGGCATCGGGCATCCGGTGGGCTGCACCGGGGTGAGGATCGTGGTCACACTTCTTCACGAAATGATCGAGAGAGGTGCTGGTATTGGCCTTGCCTCCCTCTGCGGTGGAGGAGGCATAGGTATGGCAACAGTCTGGGAACGGAGCTAGACTACAAACTTTCATGACATTTCGACCGAAAAGGAGGGATTAAAAAATGGCGGAGTGGAAAAAGGTCGGCATCCTGGGGGCCGGTATGATGGGTTCGGACATCGCCCTATGCTGTGCATTGGCGGGAATGCAGGTGCTGCTCAAAGAAATCAATCTGGATTTGGCCCAGTCAGGCCTGAAAAAGATCGAGTCGAACCTGGAAAAATGGGCGTCCAAGGGAAAGATCCAGGTGGACGAAGGAGGGAAAAAGACCGCCCTCGAGGCCATTCAACCCACCGATTCGTTCGTAGGATTCGAAGATGTGGATATGGTGATTGAGGCCATTTTTGAGGATTCGGATACAAAAATCTCCAACTACCAAGAATTGGAGAAGGTTTGTAAGCCCTCCTGTATCATTGCCTCCAACACCTCTTCCATTTCCATTACCAAGCTGGGGGCGTGTTTCGAGGATCCGCAGCGGAGGTCACGGTTTCTCGGAATGCACTTCTTTTCCCCAGCCATCATAATGAAATTGGTCGAAGTGATTAAAGGCGTAGAGACATCTCAGGCGACCGTAGATGCCGGATGCGAGTTCTGCGAGATCATCGGGAAGGATCCAGTCCAGGTGGTCGACTGCGTGGGCTTTATTGTCAACCGGGTCCTATATGCTTTGGACAATGAAGCCATCCGCCTCTATGAGGAAGGGATCGCATCGCCCGAGGATATCGACAAGGCATGTCGGTTGGGATTGGGCCACCCCGTGGGTCCTTTCGCCTTGATGGATTTAACCAGCAACGAACTGAATCTGAAGGTGGGAAAAATCCTGCACGATGCATACGGAGATCGGTTCCGCCCGAGGCCCATGATGGTCAAGAAAGTAGATGCTGGACATTACGGGCGAAAGACAGGAAGGGGTTGGTTTAGTTACGAGAAGTAACTGCAGCAAGAGACTTTTGAATGTATTCGGTCTCGTCCGGTATGCGCTGAAAAACGCTAAAAGGAGAAGATGCTGATGGCCGAGCTTTTCGATCCATTTTGTTTGGGCCCTGTATTCATAAGAAACCGCGTTATGATGCCAGCTCTGCTTTTGGATACGCATACCAATGAGGGGAGAGTGACCGACACGCATGTCGGTTTCTACAAGAGAAGGGCTCTAGGAGGGACAGGTAGTATAGTCGTTGGTGCATGCTACGTAAATCAGGAAGGGCGCCAAGGTCCCAACCAAATTGGAATTGATCAAGATTTTCACGTGAAGGGTCTGCGTAGGGTTGCAAAAGGAATCAGGGACTGTGGAGCAACATGTTTGGTTCAACTCAATCATGCCGGTAGATATGCGTCTTCTTCTATAATTGGATGCCAACCGGTTGCCCCCTCCAGCATTGTCTCCAGGTATAACCCGGAAGTTCCGAGGGAGCTGAGCGAGGAGGAAATCCATATGATTCAAAAAGATTTTCGCCGAGCTGCCAGCCGAGCCAAGGAAGCAGGGTTTGACGGGCTGGAACTCCTTGCCGCATCCGGTTACCTTATCAGTGAATTTCTTTCCCCTGTCACGAATAAGCGAAAAGACCGGTACGGAGGCGATTTGGATGGACGATTGCTTTTTCTGTTCGAAACGATAAAGGAGATAAGGGAAGAAACAGGCGAGGATTTTCCTATTTGCTGCCGTATATCTTTCGCCGACCGAATCAGGGGAGGAAATACCTTCGAAGAAACCAAGGCCATCGTTCAGG
>CAYVUX010000039.1:0-8076 GCA_964455075.1 uncultured Desulfobacteraceae bacterium
CAAGCTTCCCAAGCTTGGTGTCGCGGGTTCGACTCCCGTTGCCCGCTCCAACAATTGATTGTGTACGTGTGGTCGGCCACCCTTTTTGAGGCTGTCAGCCAAGCATTCGATGGTTGGTGGACTTCGAATTGCGGACTAGGCGTTGACGTTCATACTTCCTTCTGGGAATTTATGTAATTAAGCGCTTGAAATCTCAGTCTGCAGTCAGGAAACGGGCCTCGCGGCCCGTTTTTTTTGTTCATGGAAGAGACCTCTGAAAAATGTTCAATTTTGGTCAAGATCAAGGAAACCGATCCGCCTCAGGCGGATCAACCGCAGGAATATTCTAAATATTTTGAGGATTGAAATTTGAGGATGACGCAGAGATTGGCCAAAAGGGGGCGTTTTGCAAAGGTCTCTGGGAGGCGCCCGGGCGGAGCCTGTGACCATGTCTCGAATCTCTGAAAAAATCGCGGCAGAGGTGGAAAAACTGATTGAACCCGTCCTTGAGGAGAAGGAATACGAACTGGTAGAGGTGGAATATGTCCCGATTCAAGGAAAATGGGCGCTGAGGATTTTTGCGGACAAGGAAGGCGGAATCACCCTGGATGACTGTGTCATGCTGAGCAGAGAAATCGGTGATCTTATCGATGTAAAAGACCTCGTGCCGCATGAATATGTGCTGGAAGTTTCGTCGCCGGGCCTCAACAGGCCGCTCAAGAAGGAGAAGGATTTTGTCTGGGCGTTGGGGAAGCAAGTAAAGGTCAGGATGCGGACGCCGGTGGAAAGGCGACGGAGCTTCGTTGGATATCTGAGGGACTTCCGTGAAGGGTTCCTGCACCTGGAGATGGATTCGGGTGTGGTTATGCTGTCTTGGAAGGATGTGGAGAAAGCGAATTTGATGTATGACTTTGGAAGTTGATTTCTTTTTCACTATTTGGAGTAGAGTCAAATGATTACGGATCTTACAAGGATCATTGATCAGGTGAGCCGTGAAAAGGGGCTTGAGAGGGACGTTCTGGTCAAGGCATTGGAGGAGGCCGTTCGCGCGGCGGCTCGGAAAAAGTTCGGTCCGGACTATGACCTGGAGGTCAGCTACAACGAGGAGCTGGGTGAGATCGAGGTCTTTGAATTCAAGGAGGTGGTGGAAGAAATCACCAACGAGCACTTGGAGGTGTCCCTCGCGGAAGCGAAGAAGATGGATGCGGAAGCAGAGGTTGGGGACAGCTTGGGGATTAAAATGGATACGGATGCCTTTGGGCGAATTGCAGCCCAATCGGCCAAGCAGGTAATCATGCAAAGGCTAAAAGAGGCGGAAAGGGACATCGTATTCGACGATTTCAAAGATCGACGCGGGGAAATCATCAACGGAATCGTGCAAAGATTTGACAGGAATTCCATCATTGTGAATTTGGGACGCGCCGAGGCGGAGCTGCCTCCGAAGGAACAGATCCCCAGGGAGTCTTACAGACAGGGAGATCGCATAAGGGCCTACATTCTCGATGTCAAGCATTTCAGTCGAGGTCCCCAAATCGTTCTGTCCAGGACCCATCCGAATTTCCTTTCGGCTCTCTTTGAGAACGAGGTGCCGGAAATTGCAGAAGGAATTGTGCAGATTATGCAAGTGGCCAGGGAGGCGGGAAGCAGGGCGAAGATTGCAGTTTCTTCCAAGGACAGCGATGTCGATCCTGTCGGAGCATGTGTGGGGATGAAAGGCAGCAGGGTGCAGGCCGTCGTTCAGGAGCTGCGTGGAGAGAAGATTGATATCGTGACCTGGAACCCTGATCCCGCCAAGTTTATATGCAACGCCCTTGCGCCCGCCGAAATCGTCCGCGTGATCGTGGATGAAGGCGGCCGGTCCATGGAAGTGGTTGTGCCGGATGATCAGCTTTCCCTGGCTATCGGAAAAAGAGGACAGAATGTCCGCCTGGCTTCCCGTTTGACGGGGTGGCACCTGGATGTAGTGAGTGAGACAAACTATAATCGCTCCTTGAAAGACGGCTACAACACGCTTCTCGAATTGCCCGGTATCGGAGAGAAGAGAGCGTCGGATCTCTATGCGGAGGGATTCCGATCCGCCGAGGATATTGCGGCGGCAACCATCGAGGATCTCATGGGCATCAAGGGGATGGCGGAAAGCAGGGCACAGAGTCTTATCGAAAGCGCGATGGAGCATGTGCGCAGGAAGGAAGCCGCCCCTGGTTCAAGCGAGGACGATCAGAAATTTAAGAAGGCGCCATCCATGTCCGAAGAGGGAAAGGCGCCCCAGGAAGAGCCCCCGCAAGCGGACGAGCAGGATGCGTAATAAAGTTCAGCCTATAAGAATGTGTATATCCTGCAGGACGAGGAAAGAAAAGCGCGATCTCATCCGTCTGGTGCTGGACAAGAAGAAAGTTGTTCAGTGGGACTCGCATGGGGATATGCCAGGCAGGGGAGCGTACGTCTGCAAATCATGGTCCTGCAGGGAACGATTGGGAAATCATAGAATTCTGGGAAGGGTTTTCAAGAGGGAAGATCCGGTTGGGATCCGACCGGAACTGCTGGCGGAAGAGTGGCTTGACGACCAGAGCGAGTCAGCCTTCACGGAGTATTTCCGCGCTTGAGGGCCGCAGGGAGTATGCGTTTGATTATTCGCCCAGGATTGTCCCAGGCCTTTGTGCTCCGTAAAGAAAAGGCCGTAATCCTGCGGGATAAAAAGATCGGACATGGTATAAGATCCGACTGTTGCGGCACGAGGGGCATTGATAAATTTTTCGGGGGAACGTATGGCTAAAGTCAGAGTCTATGAATTAGCTCGAGAACTGGACCTTGAGAGCAAGGATTTGGTGGATAAGCTCATGGCCAGCGGCATGGATGTCAAGAACTACATGAGCACGCTTGACGACGAGGCCGTGGAGAAGGCCCGGAGCATCGTGTCGGGCAAGGTTTCTGAAGTGATCGAGGAGAAGCGGGTCAAGCCCACAGTGATCCGTCGTCGAAAAAAGATCGTTAAAGTCGAAGAGCAGCCTCCCGAGGGAAAAGCAGAAGAGAAAGAGGAAGAAGCCCGGACCGAGGAGATTCCAGAGATCAAGGAAGCTGAACTGCACGCGGAAGCCGGGAAAGAGCCCGAAAGAGCTGAATCTGTTGCGGCGGGCGGGACAGCGGCAGCCGTGCAGGAGGAAGAGGTTCAGCGGGAAGCGAAAGAGCACCCCGAAGCCGGAGAGGAACCGGCACCCCAGGACAAACGTGAGGAGATTAAAGAAGACCGGGAGACAGATGTACATGACAGAAAACCGGTCGCCGAACCTTCTCCCGAAGCCCCCGAAAAAGCCAAGGCAAAAGCCAAAAAACCCAAAAAGAAGACCGAACGGCCGGCAAGAATTATCAGACGTGCGGAGGAAGCTCCGCTGGATCATCTGACTGCAGAGAGAGCCGCGAAAAGAGCGGAAGGGGCCACGGAGCCAACGCCCGCGGTCCAGGCGGAGAAAGGCGAGCCGGCGGTCGTGAAGGCGCCCGAAACCGCCAAAGAAGAGAAGCGTCCCAAGAAGAAGGGGAAGGGAAAGACGCCGGAGAAGAAAGAGGAAGCCCCAAAAGCGGCGTTTCGCCGGAGAAAGCGGGAGATCTATGAAAGGGATGATCTTTACCAGGGCCGCGTTTCCAAAGGTAAGGAAAGGTGGGGCGCGAAAAGGACCAAAGATGCCGTAAAGGAAAAGGGAAAGACGGAAATTACCGTCCCCAAGGCGATTAAGAGAAGGATCAAGATCGATGAGTCCGTCACCGTCTCCGATCTTGCAAAAGCAATGGGAGTTAAGGCGACCGACTTGATCAAGCGGTTGATGGCTTTGGGCCAGATGGCTACAATCAATCAGATCATGGACTTTGAGACGGCATCCTTGGTTGCCGACGAATTCGGTTATGAGTTGGAACTGGATTCGTTTAAGGAAGAAACGCTTATTCCGGAAGAGGAGGACAGAGCCGAAGAGTTGGTACTCCGGCCGCCGGTGGTCACGATCATGGGTCACGTGGATCACGGGAAAACCTCTCTGCTGGACTATGTGCGAAAATCCAACATTATCGAAGGAGAGTCGGGCGGGATTACCCAGCACATTGGAGCCTACTACGTAAAGAGCGATCACGGGGACTTGGTTTTCTTGGATACCCCCGGACACGAAGCTTTTACCGCAATGCGCGCCAGAGGCGCGAAAGTGACCGATGTCATTATTCTGGTGGTTGCCGCAGACGACGGAGTGATGCCTCAGACCAAAGAGGCAGTCAATCATGCCCGTGCGGCGGGCATACCGATTGTGGTGGCTGTCAATAAGATCGACAAGCCTGAGGCGGATCTCGAAAAGGTTAAGCGAGAATTGTCTGAACTTGACCTGAATCCTGAAGAGTGGGGAGGGGATACCATATTTGCACCCATATCAGCCAAGACGGGTGAAGGCGTAGATGAACTTCTGGGCCTGATTGTCCTTCAGGCGGAGATGCTTGAACTCCGGGGGAACCCGAACAAGCCCGCAAGGGGGACTGTAATCGAGGCCAGGCTTGACAAGAGCAAGGGTCCTGTCGCCACCGTACTTATCAAGAACGGCACACTTCGCCAGGGGGATTATTTTGTATGCGGGGAACACTACGGGCGGGTTCGAGCCATGCTTGACCATCGCGGAAGGCGAATGGAATCCGCGGGTCCCTCCGTTCCGGTTGAAATCTATGGTATATCCGGTGTCCCCATGGCCGGAGATGAGTTCATCGTGGCTCGGGATGAAAAAACGGTGAAACAGGTGGGTGAATACCGCAAGGCGAGAAGCAAGAAACCGGACATGGTCAAACGCGGCTTAATGAGCCTCGATGATCTGTTTGACAGAATAAAACAGGGCGATGTCAAAGAGCTCAATATGATTATCAAAGCGGATGTGCAGGGTTCCCTTGAGGCACTGTCGGACTCCCTGCTCAAGCAGAGTACGGACGATGTCAAACTGCACATCGTCCATGCATCCACGGGAGGAATTACCGAATCGGATGTTATGCTGGCTTCTGCCTCCGGTGCCATAGTAATCGGGTTTAATGTGAGGGCCAATCCCAGGGTGACGGAGATTGCAGAACGGGAGCATGTTGATATCCGCTACTACGACGTGATCTACAACGTAGTCAAGGACATTCGAGACGCCATGGTGGGGTTGCTGGAACCCGTCTATGAAGAACGCGTCATTGGACATGTCGAAGTCAGGCAGGTATTTCGTGTTCCGAAGATCGGGGTTGTTGCCGGGTGCTATGTCACAGACGGAAAAGTCGAGCGAAACGCGAATTTGCGCCTTATCAGGGACAATGTCGTGGTATCCGAAGACAAACTCGCCTCATTGAGGCGTTTTAAGGAAGATGTGAAAGAAGTCCAGGCAGGATATGAATGCGGAATCGGCCTCAGGAAATACCAGGATATCAAGGAAGGGGATGTATTTGAGATTTACATCTTCGAGGAATCCGAACCGGAGCTTTGATCATGGTCGTGGGGACCCTCAAAATCGAGCTCAGGCTGATCGACAATCGATCGTTGAAAGGAAAGCGAAAGGTAGTCAAGAGCATTTCGGGGAAGGTGAAGTCAAGGTTTAATGTGTCCATTGCAGAGGTTGGGTCCAACGACAAGTGGCAGAAAATAGAACTTGGCCTAAGCGCTGTGGGCAATGACTCGCGCCACATCGATTCTTCCCTGAATCATGTGATGGGGTTTATCGAGTCCCTTGACCTGGCTGAAATCGTAGACTCGAGAATGGAGATTATCCACTTTTGACCTGTGGGATAGCGGGACAAGGAGAAAATGGCGCCGAGAAGAAGAGCAGTAAGAGTGGGGGATGAAATCCTCAAGGAGATTGCGCATCTCCTCCTTGAAAAGGTTAAGGATCCCAGAACTCGTGGAGTCACGCTCACGGGCATTCGACTCACGGACGACCTCAAATCCGCAAGGGTGTTCTACAGCGTGCTGAGTGGAAAGGATGCCGGGGAGCGGGAAGTCGAGGAGACTCAAGCAGGGCTGGAAAGTGCGAGGAGCTTTATTAAAAGGAAACTCGGAGTAAGGCTGGCCCTCCGGTACGTGCCGGAAATTGTCTTTGTCTACGATCCGACACTCGAGACGGGAAGCAGGCTGGAAAAGATTTTCGAAGAAATGGACAAGGTATAGAGACGCCGGCCGAAGGGAGATATGGATGTCCTGCTCTTATGGTTCGCCGTACCGATTCTCTTGAGCCCATGGCGATATGTCGTTGATCGAAACTGTTACGTTTTTGAAGGCGGGAGAGTCGTTTCTCCTCTTGACCCACAAGGATCCCGACGTGGACGGCCTTGGCTCCATGTTGGCACTGGGAAGAGTTTTGGAAAAAGAGAAGAAACGCGTCTTGCTCGTTGCCGAACAATCCGTCCCCGTTCCCCTGAGCCGTCTGGCGGGCGCGGAGGGAATTGTTCATGAATGCGATGATGGCCGGGGAAATCCGGCTGCTCTAGTGGCACTGGATTGTGCCGACAAGTCGAGGCTGGGCGCCCCTGAGAGCTGCCTTTCGATCTCCGCTCCGCTTCTCAATATTGATCACCACGAGACCAACAGTCTTTTTGGCGACTTGAACCTGGTGGACCGGGAAAGCTCATCGACCGGAGAATTGGTGTATGAGATCATTCAGAAAGCGGGATTTTCTCTTGATGCAGAGATTGCCGAAAATCTTTTCGCGGCGATTGAGGCGGATACGGGTTCTTTCAGGTACGTCAATACGACCGCCAAGACCATGAGAATTGCAGCGGAGTTGATTGATCAGGGGGCCAGGCCCTGGAGAATTTCTCGAGATCTCATTGAAGAAACCAGCGCCTCAAAGCTCGAATTGCTCAGGGCCGCGCTGGGCACTGTTGAATTCCACTGTGAAGGGAGGGTGGGCTTTATCGGTTTGCCTTTGGAGATGCTTTCCAAGGCAGGTGTATGCCACTTCGACAGCGAGATGTTCGTGAGCTATCCGAGATACGTTCGCGGGGTGGAGGTGGCGGCACTGATTCAGGAAAAGAATGACCGCAAATGCAAAGTCAGTCTGCGATCAAACAGCTGGGTGAATGTCGCCCGTTTGGCGTCTCGGTTCGGGGGGGGAGGGCACGCCAGAGCGGCGGGATTCGAATGCCACGGAACGATTGATGATTTAAAGAGGCGTCTCTTGAAGGAAGCGGTTCATTTCTTGGATGGGAAAGAGACTTGACGGAATTTTGCTTGTAGATAAGGAAGAGATGGAGACTTCCTTCAGCGCGGTCCGGAAAGTGAAGTCCCTGCTGAGGGACGGAAGACCGCCGAAAGTCGGGCATGCGGGAACGCTGGATCCTTTCGCATCCGGGTTGCTGCTTGTTTTGATTGGACAGGGAACCAAGCTCTTCCCTTATCTTATGCCGGGACGGAAAGCCTATCTGGCGACTTTAAGACTGGGGGTGGAAACCGACACCCTGGATCCGACGGGAAGCGTTGTGGCGACAAAACCCGTCCCCGCATTGTCCAGGAAAAGGGTCGAGGCAGGTGCGGAGTCGTTTCTCGGGAGAATCGAGCAGGTCCCTCCCGCTTATTCCGCGGTGAAGCGGGAAGGTAGGCCCGCGTACAAATTGGCCCGGGCGGGAATCGAGGTCCGCCTGAGAAAGAGGCAGGTGACGATTCATTCATTGCGGATTTTGACGGTGACCCCGCCCGAACTTACAGCGGAAATCGTATGTTCGTCCGGAACCTACGTAAGGCGTTTGGCCTCGGATCTAAGCAGGAAACTGGGAACCGTCGGGCACCTGAAAACCTTGAGGAGGCTGGCCAGTGGAGCCTTTGATGTGAACGACGCCGTCCATTCGAGCAAATTGACTGGAGCGGGAGGAAGAAGGCTGGTGGCGGACAATCTTATCCCCCTGAGGAAGGCTTTGAAGGAAATGCCCGAGATTCGGGTGAACAAGTCTCTCGCCGGGAAGTTCAGGCAGGGTCTTCTTCCGTCTTGGGAGGAGTTGAGAAGGTTGATTCCCGTTCTTCCAGATCGTGATAAGCACGTAATGGTTGTCAGCGGTGAGGAACTCGTAGCCATAGCTGAGGTGGACAACGGGGAAGACAACGGAGTGAGACGGGTTACC
>CAYVUX010000039.1:8086-13860 GCA_964455075.1 uncultured Desulfobacteraceae bacterium
TTGAAAGGGTTTTTTCTTGAAAAACTTTGTCAAAGAATATGTATAGGAGGTAAAGAAAGTGGTCTTAACATCTGAAGCAAAGAAGGAAATCATCGATCGATTCAAGGTGAACGAAAAGGATACCGGATCCCCCGAGGTTCAAATCGCCTTGCTCAGCAGTCGAATCCAGTACCTCACGGAGCATTTCAAACTGCACAAGAAAGACCATCACTCAAGAAGAGGCCTTCTTAAACTGGTAGGAAAGAGGAGAAGACTACTTAATTACCTGAAAAAGAAGGATGCGGAAAAATACCGGGCAGTGATCAAAGAGCTCAATATCAGGAAATAGGGCCTTCCGCCAACGGGTTGCCCTGTTTCACAGAATGTCCGGTAGCAATGAATTCAATCAAGGGAAAGGATAGAAGGCAAAATGATGAAAAGTTGCTCATTAAAGATCAATGGCCAGACCCTGAACGTGGAGTCCGGTCGAGTGGCAAAACAGGCCGGCGGTTCAGCCGTCGTGACGCTGGGCGAAACCGTGGTTCTTGTTACCGCGGTTTCAACAGATCAGGTGAGGGAGGGCATCGACTTCCTGCCCCTGACGGTAGAGTACCAGGAGATGTCCTACGCCGGAGGTCAGATCCCCGGAAATTTTTTCAGACGGGATATGGGAAGGCCCAGTGAAAATGAGACCCTGACTTCCCGCCTCATCGATCGACCTCTCCGACCGCTTTTTCCAGAGAACTACTTTTTCGAAACCCAGGTGATCGCAAGCGTCCTCTCCACGGACAAGGAGAATGAGGCTGATGTGCTGGCTATTTTGGGCGCTTCTGTGGCCTTGGAAGTATCCGATATTCCGTTTAAAGGGCCTATCGCCGCGGTTCGCGTCGGCAGAGTCGACGGCAAGTGGATGGCGAATCCCACCGTAAGTCAGCAGGCCGAAGGAGACATTGATCTCATTGTGGCGGGTAATCGTTCGGCTATCGTGATGGTGGAAGGCGGAGGGGAATTTGTGTCTGAGGCCGAAATTATCGAAGCTATCTTTTTCGGCCATGATGCGATTCAACCCATGCTCGATGTCCAGGAAGAGATCAAGACAGCTGTTGGAAAACCGAAGAGAACTGTTCCGTTGCCTGTTCGTGACGAGGACCTGGAGGGCAGGATGTCCGAGCTCGGGTCTCCCAAGCTCCAGGAGGTTATCAATACGGCGGAGAAGCAGGCCAGGGAAAAGAAGAGGGAAGAGGCCCTGCAATTCGTCATGGAAGCGCTCGGCGATTCCTACGAGGGAAAGAAGCGGGAAATCTCGGATGCCCTTCACGACCTGGAGAGGAAAATGGTTCGCGCCATGGTCCTCGAAGAAAACCGGCGTATCGACAAAAGGGCAATGAACGAGGTAAGACCCATTGATTGCATGGTCGGACTCCTGCCCCGGGTGCACGGTTCGGCGCTCTTCACTCGGGGGGAAACCCAAGCCATCGTCCTGACTACTCTGGGAACGGAGATGGACGAGCAGAGAATTGAATCCATCTATGGGCAGCAGTTCAGATCGTTTATTTTTCATTACAATTTTCCTCCCTACTGTGTAGGAGAGGTGAAAAGACTCGGCGGTCCCGGCCGGAGGGAAGTCGGGCACGGGGCGCTTGCCAGAAGAGCGCTCATGGCTGTAGTTCCAGAGAAGGAGACCTTTGGATATGCCATCAGGGTGGTTTCGGAGATCCTTGAATCGAACGGCTCCTCTTCCATGGCGAGCGTGTGCGGCGGTTCTCTTTCCCTGATGGATGCCGGCGTCCCCATTTCGGCCCAAGTGGCGGGAGTGGCCATGGGGTTGGTGAGCAGCGGAGACAAGGTGGCCATCCTGACGGACATTATCGGTGATGAAGACCACTACGGAGACATGGATTTCAAGGTGGCCGGCACCCGGGAAGGGATTACGGCCCTTCAGATGGATATCAAGGTGGAGGGCATAACCCGCGAAATCATGCAGAAGGCGCTTGATCAGGCCAGGGAGGGCAGGCTTCATATTCTTGATGAGATGGACAGGACGATTTCGAAACCTCGAGGCCAACTTTCGGAATACGCCCCGGTTATCATGACGATGCAGATTAAGCCGGAGAAGGTAAAGGTTTTGATCGGTCCGGGAGGCAAGACGATCCGCCAGATCACCAGCGAGTCCGAATCCAAAATCGATGTGGGGGATGACGGAAAGGTCGTGATCGCTTCACCGGACAAGGAAAGATCCAACAAGGCTATGGAGATGATCAATTCCCTCATTCAGGAGGCGGAAGTAGGAAAACTTTACAAGGGCAAGGTTGTCAAGATCATGGATTTTGGCGCCTTTGTTGAAATTTTGCCGGGGACCGACGGCCTTATCCACATCTCCCAGTTGGATCGGGAGCGAGTAAACAAAGTGACCGATGTCCTTCAGGAAGGCGATGAGGTTCTGGTGAAGGTCCTCGATGTGGATGACAGCGGAAGAATCCGCCTCTCGAGGAAAGCCGCGCTTGGTGAAGCGTCCGAGAATGTATCGTAAAACGATTTTGGAAAACGGCGTAAGGATCCTTTCTGAGACTCTGGACTCTATACGGTCCGTGTCCCTGGGAATCTGGATAAATGTTGGTTCACGCGATGAAGATAAGCGGGAAAATGGCATTTCCCATTTCATCGAACACATGATCTTCAAGGGGACACGGAACCGGACGGGGTATCAGATCGCCAAAGAGCTGGATGCAATCGGAGGCATATCCAATGCCTTTACCGGTAAAGAGAACACGTGCTTTCACGGGAGGGTCCTCGGAAAGCACCTGCCGGAGTTGTCCGATATCCTATCAGATATCTTTCTCAGATCCTCTTTTGATCCCGGCGACATGGATCGTGAAAGGCAAGTGATCCTGCAAGAGATCAGTATGGTGGAAGACTCTCCCGACGAGAACGTTCATGATCTTTTCGGTCGTCTCTTCTGGGTGAACCATCCCATCGGCAGGCCCGTTCAGGGCACGGGAGAGTCGGTTTCCGCGATCGGGAAAGAGGACATGCTGCGTTATATGATCCGATCTTATGCGTCGGATCGGATTGCCATTGTGGCTGCAGGGAATATAGACCACGACGCTCTGGTCTCTCACTTCGCTCCCCTTTTTGAGTCTCTTGATAAGCCTAAGAGTGACAATGCCCGGGTTGCACCGCGGTCCAACCCCGGACTATCCATGCATTTCAAAGACCTTGAACAGGTACATCTGTGCCTCGGGGCAGAAGCTCCCTCCCAGAGAAGCGACAAACGATTTGCATGCGCCGTTTTGAATGCAATTCTCGGAGGAAACATGAGCTCCAGGCTGTTCCAGGAAATCAGAGAAAAGCGAGGACTGGCCTACGCGGTTTACTCTTTTCTTTCCCTTTACAGCGACACGGGCCTGATTGGGGTTTATGTGGCTACCGATCCGCAAAACGTGAACCCCGTCATGGGCACCATTCGAAAAGAGCTCGAAAGGCTCGGCAACGGAGATCTATCAGCGGACGACGTAAGCGCTGCAAAGGATCACCTTGCGGGGGGCGTCTATTTGTCTTCCGAGAGCATGGACAACCGAATGGTTCGCCTGGCAAAGAACGAGTTCCTCCTGGGAAAGTACGTGAGCTACGACGAGCTGGTGGAACGTTTGCAGCGAGTCACTCCCGAGGAAGTCGTTGAGTTGGCCGGTTCCGTTTTTCGGGACGGTGGTCTTTCACTGACCACCCTCGGGCCTTTTCGGGAACGGGACCTCGACAAGAGTCACCTTTGGATCGGCTAGGAGGCTTCGGACTGGTGCCCTATTGGAGGCTGTTGGAATGCCTGCATGTTTGAGCTCTTGGCCCCGAGGACCCCGAAATTTTCTCTGGACAACGGAATCGAGATGGAATTCCCTGCCCGCGAGGCTCAAAGCACCTTCGCAACCGCGCATCTGTGGTTCCGCCATAGGCGCATTCCGCCGGGTGAAAAGGACGCTGTCTTTCTGCGGATCGCCCTCGATTTTCTGGTGGATATCCGGTGTCGGTCTATTGTTGGAAACGGCTTGATGTGAACTGAAACCTGCCGGGGGGGGTTGATATGGGAAACATTGCCGTCACAATCAAGCGACTGCCGGGGAACGAGGATATCCCCCTTCCCGAATATCAGTCGGGAGGTGCGTCCGGGATGGACATTCGCGCTTGTGTTCGGGATCCGGTCATTCTCAATGCGGGAGAAATAAGAATGATCCCCACCGGACTTGCGATTTCGGTTCCTCCCGGATATGAAGCACAGATCCGCCCCAGGAGCGGACTGGCCCTTCACCACGGTATTGGGATGGCCAATTCACCCGGAACCGTGGATTCCGACTACAGGGGAGAAATCGGAATTATTCTGGTCAACTGGGGAAGGAAGCCGTTCCGTGTTGGGAGGGGAGACCGGATTGCGCAAATGGTGGTTTGCAAGATCTGCCGGGCGGAATGGGAGGTTGTGGAGGACCTGGATGAGTCCCCGCGTGGAAGCGGGGGGTTCGGGCACACGGGGGCCTCGTAAGAGTGGGGATGCGATTCTGTATTCTGGGCTCGGGCAGCGGGGGGAATGCGTGCTATTTTGAGACAGAAAACGCGAGGCTTCTTATAGATGCGGGATTCAGTGCAAGGGAAATTGTGCGACGTTTGGATTGGCTGGGCGTCCCTGCTGAATCCCTGAGTGGGATTGTCATAACCCATGAGCATCGGGATCACATTCGAGGTGCAGGCCCGCTTTCGCGCCGCTTTCACCTGCCCTTGTATTTGAATCGCAGAACCCACGAAAAGGGCGGCAAGCTCCTGGGCGCTGCTGCCCGCACGGTCGTCATCGAGACCGGCCACACCCTTATCGTTGAAGACCTGAATGTGGAGACCTTTACCAAGTGCCATGATGCGGCGGATCCTCTTGGTCTTGTCTTGTCACACAACGGCGTTCGGGTGGGTTTCGTCACCGATCTGGGGCGGAGTACGAAATTGGTGGAAGATCGGTTGAAAGACTGCCAAGCCTTGATCATGGAATTCAACTACGATCCGCAAATGCTCGAAAACGGACCGTACCCATTAGAGCTCAAACGAAGGATCCACGGCCCTGACGGGCATTTCTCCAATGCCGATGCCGGGAATCTTGTCCGTACCGTCTCCGGGCCGGGGACGCGGTTCGTCGTACTTGCCCACCTTAGCGAAACCAACAACCATCCGAAAAAGGCACTGGAAGAAGCACAAAGGGTCTTGGAGGACTGCGGCCTTACTCAGGCGACCGCCTTGCTGTGCCGTCAGGAGTTGCCCGGTCCAATGATTGAACTTCCGGCCGTTGAATGAGATCTCGGATTGTAAGAGATTCAGGGCATGTTGGAGTCGGAATTGCTTTTCCGATGAGGTTTTATGAATAGCCGGGAGAATTTTCCAAAAGTTTCCTGAAAGGTAGTGGCATGAAAAGACCTTCTTCATCAGCGATGCGTATGGCGGTCAGGCATTCGAAGCAAAGCCTTTGTGCTTTGGTGAGCTCTTTCGTCTTGGTGCTGCTTTTTCTTTCTGCGCCGTGTTATGCCCGCGAAAACGTTACCTTGATTTATCAGAACGATCTTCATGGATGGCTGTTTCCTTCCTCGGTCCGGACCGGGATGGTGGAGATGGAGCGACTTCTTGCCCGGCTTTTTGAAGACGAGCCCAACTCATTTTTTGCAGTTTCCGGAGACCTATTTACGGGGCCCGACTTCCCTGCTGAGATGAGAGGTGCAATGGAAAGGTCCATTTGGAATCGATTTCACGAGTCTCTTTCCGCAAAGGGTTTT
>CAYVUX010000040.1:0-13742 GCA_964455075.1 uncultured Desulfobacteraceae bacterium
GGGCCGGCGTCTCAAGCGGCGGGAGGGATGCGGGGTGTGGGGATGAGGGCCCTCCGTTCGTTCATCAAAAAGGACCTGCCGATGCTCCTCGGCCCGCTTCAATGCGTCAAGGATTACGGACATGTGCCTTTCCCTCCTTTTCGGCTCCGGGTTGCCACAGCCGGGGGACGGGCGATTCCTCCAGGGCTGAATTGATCTGGATCCATGTCCTCTCTCCGACTACACCATCGGCACGCAGGTGGTTGGCACGCTGGAACTCCATAACTCTTGCTTCCAACTCTTTATCAAAGACCGCCTTGGGGGCGGTCTCCCCACGAGTTCGCCGGCTTCCCGTGATCCGGTCCATTCTTTCCCTGAGCCACAAGACCTCTTCTCCTTTGTTTCCCTGTCGGAGTGGAAAGTTCGGGAAAGGAGGCGGTTTCCAGAGGATGACAAATTTGCCGTACCAAAAGGCCTCAACAGGTGCTCGCGGAAGGTCGAATCTTTCACCTCCCACATCCAGGGTGACCGCATCCTTGTCCATGGATACCAGCACCACGTGGTGGCGTGCCTCTCCGTTGTCCTCCAAGAAAAGGACGGCCGGGCGATTGAGATGGCGAAGCGTGGTCCAGTTCCCTTCCAGCCAAAGGCACGTCAGGCCGGCTGCCGCTGCCCGCTCACATGCCGTGGCTCCGGGAACTTCCGTGTATACTTTGTTCCAGTATCGGAAGAGGGCGGAAAATGCCGCCGGGAGCGTGGTTCCCTCACTTCTTTGCTCTATCAGCCGGGAAAAGGAGGAGCGGGTTTCCCCATTCGGCAGGATGTCGGCCGCTTCGGATGAGACCGGGATCTCCGCCTCGGATTCATGTCCGGACCCGGAGGACGAAAGAATCTGCTTGTCGGATTTTGCCGGAGAAAGCCGCCAAAAAACTGCGGGCGGCCGGAAGAGAAGGGTCAAAACCGCCAAAAGGACCAACACACCGAGCCCGGTCATAGACCAACCCAACGTCCGGCGGAACGGGCTGCGGGATGTCTTGCCGCCCAACTCCCTTGAGGCTTTTCGCGCCAGGAACCATGAAACGGACCGGCGGGTTTTGGCATAGGCGGCGAGAAGCGCTCTGTCGGAAAGGGCGTTGATAAGTCGTGGGATCCCGCCGGAGCGCCTGTAGATGTGGCGAAGAGCCGGAGTGCGGAAAAGAGTCCTTGTGCAGCCGACCACGGCGAGCCGATGCGCCACATAGGCGGAGGTCTCGGCATAGCCCAGCGGCCTCAGGTGATATCGCGCCGTGATTCTTTGGGCGAGTTGACGCATTTCCCGACGCTCCATGAGGGCGCGAAGCTCCGGCTGTCCAACAAGCATGACTTGAAGGAGTTTGGTGGTTGCGGTTTCCAGGTTGGTCAGAAGCCGAAGCTGTTCCAGGACGTCCGGGCTCAAGTTCTGAGCCTCATCGATTATCAGGACCGTCCTCCGGCCTTCCGCGTGGGCCCTGAGCAGGCGCCCGTTGAGGCAAGACCTTCAAGCTGTCCGTAGCAGGCGGATAGGCGATTCCTAGTTCGTCGCAGATGGATCCCACCAGCTCTGGGGCCGTCTGACGGGGATTGAGAATGAAGGCCACGTCCACTTCCGGGGGGACCTGTTCAAGCAGGGCGCGGCAAAGGGTGGTCTTGCCCGTTCCTACTTCTCCAGTGAGCAGTACAAACCCGCCTGAGGCTTCCACACCGTAAAGGAGGTGGGCCAGGGCCTCCCGGTGTTGTCGACTCAAAAAGAGGAAATGCGGGTCCGGAGTGAGTGCAAAAGGGTTTCCGCGAAACTGAAAATAGGCTTTGTACATGACACGTATTCCGGATTTCCCGACCCCGTCCGAGACCCCGGATCTGCCGCTTCTTTGCCAGCAGCAAGCCGGCACAAAGATCGAGTGTTCGAAGAATCTCATTCCGTCGTTTATCATAAGACCAAGGATTTCGCAATTGCCGAAAGGATCGGTGCACAGAAAAATCCTTCGTACAGAGAGGCCTAATCCGGGATCCGGAAAACGGAATCCTTGCAAATGACCCCATCGCTGCAATCATCATCGCGCTTTGCAGAAGACTGCGGGCGGAATCATCTCTGATGCTTCTATACATTTCCCGGCAAGTGTGGTATGGCACCATAGCGGCGGAATCCGCAACCGGACAGTCGGGCGAGGAAGAATTGCAGGATGGTTGGCGTGGAGCAATCCGTGCTCGCTTTAAAGCAATAGGAAATTGCCTGCCTCGTTTTCGGAGCTCCATGCATTCCTCCGGACGTTGGGCGATCTACAGAAGCGAGGCCTGATGAAAAGGAAAATCACGTCCTACCAAGAAGGGTTGCGTTATCTCTACGGTCTCCAGAAATACGGGATCAAATTCGGCCTATCCAGCACATCCAATCTCTTGAAGGCATTTGGGAACCCTCACGAAGGCCGGAGTTTCGTCCACATCGGTGGGACCAACGGGAAAGGGTCGGTGGCGGCTTTTGTGGCATCCGTTCTGAAGCACGCAGGCTTCAAGGTGGGCCTCTACACATCGCCGCATCTTGTGAGATTCTCGGAGAGAATTCGGATCAATGGCAGGGAAATCCCGGAAGAGATGTCCGGAGCCCTGATTGCGGAACTGCAGGATGTCGTCAACTCCAGGGAGCCCCCCACCTTCTTTGAAGCAACCACGGCCATGGCACTCGTGTATTTTGCGAGAGAGAGAACCGATATTGATGTGATCGAAGTGGGTATGGGCGGCCGGTTGGATGCCACCAACGTGATTCTGCCCTCCGTCGCGGTGATCACCAATATCTCGAGGGAGCATGAGGCATTTCTGGGGTCGCATCTCATTGATATTGCTTCGGAAAAGGCCGGAATCATAAAGCCCGGCATTGACGTGGTGACAGGAGCAGCCAATCCGAAGATCGTAGAACTGTTCGAAAGGGTTTGCCGGGAAAAGGGAGCTCCCTTCTGGAGGTTGGGAAGGGATGTCCGCTACTGCTATACGGCCACCGGCCTTCATTACCATGGTTGGACACAGTCGCTGCACCGGCTTGCACTCGGGCTGAGGGGTCCGTTCCAGGGGCGAAACGCCGCTCTGGCCCTGGCGGCGATTGAACGGCTTGTGATCAAAGGAATGAGGGTTCCCGCGCAGAGTATGCGCGACGGAATGAAAAGTGCGGTCTGGCCCGGGAGGATGCACGTATTGCGCGAGAACCCCACGATCCTCCTGGATGGTGCCCATAATCCGAAGGCCGCCCGCACGCTGGCGAAGGGACTCAGAAAAGGATTCCGGTACAAACGCCTGATTGTCGTGCTCGGCGTGATGAAGGACAAGGATATCGGTGGATTGGTGCGTGCCATCGTCCCTGTAGCGGATTACGTGGTTTACAGCCGTCCGCTTTATGCGCGGGCGGCAAATCCGGAAATTCTGATGGCAAAGGCAAGGCTGCTGGGCACGCCGGGAGAAAAGATCCCCCGGCTCACCAGGGCCCTGGACCGGGCCCGGGAACTGGCGCGTCCGGAGGACATGATCCTTGTGACCGGCTCCCTCTTCACTGTGGGAGAAGCGATGGCATATCTTGACCCGGTGGCCTATCGCCCCGACGGCCTTTGAGGCGTGCGGTGGCGTTCTCCGTTTTTAGTCGAACTCCGTATTGAGCAATCTGGAAAATGCTTGACCAATTCCCGGTTTGGGTTTCGCTGGTTCGTAGTCTGTGCTCCCTTTTGGGGGCTGTGTCGGCCTTTGTCTTCCTCATCGTTTCACCCGGAGTTTCAGCCGAGCCCTTTTCGATGACGCCCTTCGAGGAAGACGATGAATCGCCGTGGGAAATCACCGCGCAAACCCTCACTTTTGAGAAGGAAGCGGGATTCTATACCGCCAAGGGAGATGTCGTCATCAAGAAGGGCTCCCAAACCTTGTACGCCGAGCATGCCGTCTATAATGAAAGAAGCGGCATCGCCGAGGTGTGGGGCGATGTGCGCTTGGAGGCGGGACAAGACGTGATGACAGGAGACCGGGGTGTCTTCGATCTCACCGCAAGGACCGGAAGGATTGAAAACGGCATCCTTTTTCTGAGCGAAAATCATTTCTACTTAACCGGCGAGGTCCTCGAAAAACTGTCGGAGGATTCCTATCTGGTCCGAAACTGCAGTCTGACAACCTGTGATGGAAACAATCCTGCTTGGATGATCACCGGGTCCGAGGTCAAGGTCACTCTTGAAGGCTACGGTACTGTAAAGGACGCTTCATTTCATGTGCGGGAATGGCCGGTCATGTATCTGCCTTATGCATTCTTTCCGGCAAAAACAAAGCGTCAAACCGGGTTCTTGCTCCCTTGGGCGGGACACTCGGGGCGCAACGGAACGGAGATCGAGTTGCCCTTCTTTTGGGCCATTTCCGATCAGTTCGATGCCACGTTTTATCAGCGGTATATGAGCCGCCGGGGATACATGCAGGGGGTCGAGTTCCGCTATCTGCTCGAAGAATCCACCAGGGGGAATTTTGTGTTCGATGTCCTTTCCGATCGCCGGGAAAAGGACATGGAGGATCCGGACGATGTGGAAGTGAGTCCGTTTGATCGAACCAACAGCACCCGGTACTGGTTGAGGGGGAGAACGGAACAGGGCCTGCCCTACGGAACGGCCGCCCGCCTGGATCTCGATTTTGTGAGCGACCAGGATTACCTCCGGGAATTCGACGAAGGGCAATTCGCCTTTCGCGGCCAAGAGAACCTGGAAAAGGAATTCGGGAGGCCTTTTTGGGGGAAACGCTCTGAGTTGCGTCGGTCGGCTGTGAGATTGCAGCGTGATGGTGACGATTACAGCCTCCACGCGGCAACGGAATACTACCAGCGTCCGGACGATCCGGATCCCGACAGGACTTCCCAGCCCTTGGCCGGCGTGAGCTTCGTCTCTTTGCCGCGGAAGTTTTTCGCCGGCCCAATGTATTTTGATCTTGATTCGGACTACAACTATATAAGGCAGGAGGAGGGCAGAGACGGTCATAGAATGTCCCTTGCTCCTGAGGCCCGATTTCCCATGTGGGTGGGACCTTACGTAGAATTCGAACCGTCCTTCCGCTATATTGTCAATGCCGAATGGTTCGATGAAGAACTGGATAGTCGCAATAGCCAGGTCTTCACGGCGTACGAAACTTCCTTTCGGCTGTCCACCAATCTGGAAAGGATCTACGACCTGAATGTGGCGGGCGCCAAAAAGGTAAAACACAGAATCTGGCCCACTATCCGGTACACGTACAGGTCTTTCCAGGACGAAGAGGAAGACAGCGCCTGGTTTGAACCCGTCGAAAGCGATGGGAGCGCCAACGAGATCGTCTTTTCGCTGGAGAACTATCTGGATGCCCGCCTGGAAGACAGCCAAGGCAATATTTCCTACAGACAATGGGGCATCCTGATTTTGGAACAGGGGTACGATATCAACGAAGCGAGAAGAGACGAAGACGAGCTTGGGGGTAAAGAGAGAGAGCCCTTGACGCCGCTCAGGGCGGCGTTGATTCTCAATCCTTTTCCCAATCTGGACCTCCGTGGGGCGGCGAGATATGATCACTATGACAACGAAATTGTGTCTTCCTCTGTTTCTTTGGATCTTACGGTTCCCAGGGGGGCGGGAAGAATAGACCGCTACGAACTCGATTACTTGAAGGAAAGCGAGGAAAAGAGCATCAACCTCTGGTGTGAAATCCATCTCGTGCGCGGCTATTTTGTCGGGGGACACCTCGCAAGAGATATTGATCTGGATACAAATATTGCAAGCGGTTTCTGGGTGGGATATAGGGCACAATGCTGGGGTTTAAAGATTATTGCCGAGAGAGAAGACCAAGAGACAAGCATCATGCTGGGCGTACAGCTATTCGGGCTCGGCGATTTCGGCCGTTGGTAGCGGTTTGAATTATCGAATCTTTTCGGCGACTCGATCCAGGGCGAACACTACGACCAGCCCCGCCGCCATCAGGGCGAGCGCCATGGCGACCTCCGCATTGAATTGATCGGGAAAAACATTGGCCTGAATCATCGGCTGAACCCCGCCTTCTCCATGCGCTGCGATTCCCTCCACCGACTTCCAGGGCCATACTTTTCTCAAAGACCCCAGCATCAAACCTGTGAGCACGGCTACGAGGAGGTCGTGGTGTTTCCTGAAGAGCCACGCAAGAATCCTCGAGAAAACAGCAATGCCTGTAACAGCCCCTGCCGCCACCAGTGACAACACATAAAGGTCCCCGGTTTTCACAGCGCCAAGGACCCGGTAATACTGGCCCATGAGGATAAGGATGAAGGAACCCGAAATGCCCGGAAGGATCATCGCGCAGATGGCCACGGCCCCGCAAAGGAAGAGGAACCATGGCTCGTCCGGGGTTGATGCCGGAACGAGCCCAACAAGACAGTATGTAGCCCCGGCTCCCAGAAAAAGAAGCAGCCATACAAGAGGATTCCACACGTGGATGCGTCGGCTGACCGTGATCAGGGAAGCAAGGATCAGTCCGAAGAAGAAAGACCAAATGAGAATAGGTTTGTGTTCGAGGAGCCAATGGAGAACCCTGGCCAGAGAAAAAACGGCCAAGAGAATGCCTAGGCCCACGGAAAAGAGGAATCGCCAGGATGTATGGTCAAGAAACGCTTTTACTCGAAAAGCCAGGAGAAGCCGGATTGCCTTGAGATCAAAAGACCTGATGGCGAGGATCAGCTCTTCGTAAATGCCGAGAATGAAGGCCATCGTGCCCCCGGATACGCCGGGAACCACATCTGAGGCTCCCATACAGAATCCTTTGAGAGCGAGAATCACATGGTCCAGGAAAGACCGGGCCCGTGCCCCCCCTGTAAGGGGGTCCCGGGAATCAGTGGTCGTCTTTGAGCCGTGCGAATCCTGCACGGATTTTTTATGGAGCGCCATTTTTCAAAAAGGCCCTTTCTTTCGGAGGCACTCAAAGATAAGTAAGAACAAAAAGCCCGAGTGCCCAGCAGTAAGGTGCAAAATAGTAGAGATGGCCTTTCCTGATCATGCCCATTAGAAGCCTCAGGGCTAGAAGACCTGTCACTCCTGAAAAGATGAACCCGATGATCAGGGGCAGGAAACCGATTCTCTGAAAGTCCGGGGAGGTGAGCTCGAGAGCAAGCGCCCCGGAGATGGCGGGAATGGAGAGCAGAAATGAGAATCGACCTGCGAGTTGTCTTTCGAGGCCCAGCAGCAGGCCGCAGGCTATGGTCGTGCCTGAGCGAGAGATCCCCGGAACGATAGCCAAACCTTGAGCAGCCCCCACAGCGAAGGCTATGAGGAATCCCACGCGATCGCGAGTTCCCCTCTCCTGTGGGACGAGGCGGGTAAGTGCCACGATCCCCCCGGTGGCCAGAAGCGCAATGCCCACGGCATCCACGGAACCGAACAGACCCGTAAGGGGCTTTCTAAAAAGTATTCCGATGGCTGCTGTCGGGACGGATCCCGCCAACACCGCCAAGAAAAGCGCAAAATGAGGTCTTTGGGTTTTCGGGCGCAGGTCGCCGGGGTGTGCGAGCGTGTTCAGAGTGTCGAGGGCCATCTGCTTCAGGTCGGAACGAAAATGGACGCATACGGCGACGAGGGTCCCAAAATGGAGGGCCGCGTCGAGCAGCAACTCGGGCTCAGTAAAGCCGAAGAGATTTTGAAAGAGCACCAGATGTCCGGAACTGCTTATAGGGAGAAATTCGGTCAGTCCCTGAACGACTCCGAGAATGAACGTTTCAAAGGCATTCATAGGTTGCATTTCGCCGGGGGTTTGGTTTTCGGCCCTTGGGCATGCGCTCGGCTGAGTCGCTCCGCCTGCGGCTTCCGGGGCTTCCTCCAGAAACGTGAAGCTGTGGGGTTTTCAAATTCTCTTCGTTCTCGCCTTCGAGATAGTGTCGGCGTGTCCGGGGGTGCCTTTCCGTTTGCCGGCAGGAGAAACTTCCTCGATTGGCGTCTTCAGGAATGGAGGCCCCTGCAGCCTTCCAGGCGGAGAGCAACGGGCCTCCACCGCCGAGGCCGATGAGAGCACCAATTCATGTGTGACTTATCAGAAGTGTTCCCGCCTTGGCAAGCTGAAACCCCCTCATGATTCCTTGACAGCTTCGCTGGGTTTCCTTATAGTTTTTAGGATGAGTTTTCTAGAATGCTGTTTCGTCATGTAAAACTGGAGGAAGTATATGAAAATGAAGATAGGTGTTCTTTCGGCCGGTGGGGACTGCGCCGGAATCAATAGCACCATACATTGGCTGGTTTACTCCGCCCTGGACAAGGACCTGGTTCCTGTCAGAGGGATGATGTTCGACATTTTGGGTATATTGGACGGGTTCAAGGGCCTGATCGAAGTGAAACCGGGCAAGAAGGACAGCATGAGGCGCTGGACCATGCATCTGGACAACAAGATTGTGAGGACATGGGACCGGTACGGGGGGACGCGGCTTGGGACCACCCGGCTCAACCCGTTTGATCCGGCCAACGACCAGAGCGAACGAATCCTGGAGAATTACGAGAAGCTGGGACTGGACGCACTGGTGGTGATCGGTGGATTTGACAGCCTCGGCGTGGCTCACAGGCTGTACAAGGCGGGATTGAAGGTTGTAGGGATTCCCAAGACGATCGACAGGGACTTGTCAGAGACGGACTATACGCTTGGATTTGATTCCGCGGTGAATACGATTACCCAGGATATTGATCGACTTCGAATCACGGCCGGGTCTCACAGCCGGATTTTCGTAGTGGAGTGTATGGGCAGGAAGGCGGGGTGGCTGGCATTGGAGGCCGGTGAGGCCTCCGGGGTCCCGATCACCCTGATCCCCGAGCACGATTTCGATCTGGACCGGGTCGTGGATCTTGTCAAAAATAGAAGGAGCGCTTTTGAACGATATTCTATCCTGCTTGTTTCGGAAGGGGCCAAGCCGCGTGGAATGGAAATGGTGCATGCGCAGAGGGGCAGGGACGGTTTCGGCCACTATTACTTGGGAGGAATCGGCGGCTTTCTTGCGGAAGAGATCCAGAAACACACCAGCATGGAGATTCGCTACGTGGCGCTCAGGCACCTCCAGAGAGGAGGTTCGCCCACGGCCTATGATCGGCGGATGGGCCGCAAGTTCGGTATTGCAGCAGTCGATATGGTGGCAAATGAGGATTTCGGCCGAATGGTCGGTTTCAAGCAGGGCGCCACGACATCGGTGCCGTTAAAGAAAGCCCTTGAAAAGCTCCACTTGGTGGACGTGGAGAGGTTTTACGATACGAAAAACTATAAGAGCCGCGATCAGATTCTCTAGGAGGCTGTCGGGAAACACCCCTCTCCCCGCTGAAGCGGGACCTCGCGAGCCGCGATATCCTTGACCTTCTTGTATGCGGCGTACCTATGTACGACTCATTCCTCAGGTCTGCGGAAGCCTTGCATCCGGGCGCTTTCCAGCAGCCGCCAACAAGGCGGTAACCCGACAGCCTCCTAGAGGAAGATCTTTCCCGGGTTGAGAATGCCCGCCGGATCAAAAGCCTTTTTTATCCTGACCATGAGTTCGAGTGCCGCCCCGGAAATTTCCATGGGCAGATAAGGTGCTTTGGTTATCCCAATTCCGTGTTCGCCGGTAATGGTTCCACCCATCTCGATGACGCGTCTGAACAAGGACTCCACAATCATTTTCGCAAGCTCCTTTTCATGCTTATACTCCTTGTCCAGCATGATATTCACATGGATATTTCCATCCCCGGCGTGGCCGAAGGCCGGGATGGGGAGCCCGTGCATCCGGGTGAGTTCCTCGAGATAGCCTACCAATTCCGCCATGCGGCTCCTCGGGACCACCACGTCTTCACTGATTTTGTGGGGCTTCAATTTATAGAGAGAAGGGGATGCGTTTCTTCGGGCTTCCCACAGCCTTTCCGCTTCCCCTTTTCCGGAGGCGGCCTCGAACCGAAGGGCTCCGCCCTTTCTACAGATAGCACGTACTCTGTCCGCTTCTTGTTCGACCGGAGCTTTTTCTCCATCCAGTTCGATAAGAAGCATGGCCCCGGCTGCGTCCGGAATCGGAATATCCGCTTCCGTTTGGATACACTCCAGACAAAGACGGTCCATGAACTCGAGGGCGGTGGGAACGACTCCGGATCGGACAATCTCGCTTACAACGCGAACAGTACCGGAGGCATCCGGAAAGAATGCGACCATGGTTCTCTTAAAAGGAGGCTTTGGAATCAGGCGGAGCGTTATCCCCGTAATGACCGCCAGAGTCCCTTCGGAGCCGATAATCAGGCGCGTCAGGTCGTACCCGGCCACGCCTTTCATGGTTTCCACACCGGTTTTCAGGACCTCCCCGGTAGGAAGAACAGCCCTCAGGCCAAGAATATAGTCTCTTGTGACCCCGTACTTCACGGCCCTGAGCCCGCCCGCGCATTCGGCCACGTTGCCCCCGATGGTGGACATGCTCACGCTTGCCGGATCCGGGGGATAGAAAAGGCCGATTCTTTCTACGGCCTCCTGCAATCGCGATGTCACCACCCCCGGTTCCACCTTGGCAATCATGTTTTCCTGATCAACCGAGAGGATTCGTGTCATCCTGGTCAAAACCATGACAAGCCCGCCCTCCACAGGGACGGCTGCACCGCTCATCCCACTGCCCGCCCCTCTCGGGATGACCGGAAATACCTCCTGGTTTGCCAGTTTGAGGATTCGGGAGATCTCTTCCTCGGTTCGCGGGAAGGCTACCGCATCCGGCATGTGGTGGAGTTCTGTGGCGTCTGAGGCGTACTCCGAAATTCTGTCCCGGGCCGTGACAATATGTTCCGGGCCTGTGATTTCCGATAGGCTGGTGAGTGCGGGTTCTGAGATCATTGGGTAAGAGGCACCCGGCTTTTAAGCGCGTGCTCGAGGGTCATCCGGTCCATATACTGGAGGTCTCCACCCATCGGGATCCCGAGCGCGATTCGGGTGATCTTGAGCCCCGGGCGCTTGCTTGAGAGGAGCTTTGCCAGATAGGATGCCGTTGTCTCTCCCTCGGCGGTGGGATTGGTTGCAATGATTACCTCTGTGATGTCTTCCCCTCCCAACCGGGCAAGAAGCTCCGCGATCTTGAGATTCTCCGGCCCGATTCCTTCCAGGGGCGAGAGGACCCCGTGGAGTATGTGATACCTCCCTCTGAAGGCTCCCGATTCCTCCAGAACCAGCTGACCTGCCGGCCCTTCCACCACACACAGTGTTCCATTGGCACGACTCGGGTCGGCGCACAGCTTGCAAGGGTCCTCATCCGTGAGGTTGAAGCAGATCGAGCACAACGTGATGCGTTCTTTGACATCCAAGAGGCTCTCAGCCAGGTTCTCCGCAAGTTCTTTATCACTCTTCAGGATATGCAGAGCAATGCGGCTTGCAGATTTTTGGCCGATCCCCGGGAGTTTGGAGAGCCGGTGTATGAGCCTTTCCAAGGAGGCCGGATAGATGCCCATGACGATTCCTAGAACATCCCGGGGATTCCAGGAATGCCCATGCCCTTTGTCAGCTTCCCCATTTCTTCCTGCATCATGGCTTTCGCCTTGCTCAAGGCGTCATTGACAGCGGCAATGACAAGGTCTTGAAGCATCTCCCGGTCTTGCGGATCAATGACTTCCGGATCAATCCCTACGGAGACGATTTCCTGCTTCCCGTTAGCCACCACGGTGACCATTCCGCCTCCCGAAGACGCTTCAACGGTTTGATCTCCCAGTTCCTCTTGAATCTTGGACATCTTGGCCTGAAACTGCTGCGCCTGTTTCAGAATTTCTCCCATATTGGGGATTCCTTTCATCCCTCTACCTCCTCCTGTTTGCGTTGGTCCGGGCGCACATCGGGCAATGCTTCGTCCGCCCCCCCATGGACTTTCACGATTTCGCCCTGGAACGTATGGATCATCTCTTGAATAGGCGGCGGGAGATCCCGGGCTCCGTCCGGCCCCGCCGGGCTCTTTTCATTATCCGTGCTCAAAGTTTTTTGAGACGCGGTCTTCCTGTTTTTCGCCTCGCGAAATTGAAGGCGAATGTCCCGCTCGTAGAATTCCCTACAGTACTCGGAAAGCTCTTTAAGCTTGTCCGGATCGTCAAAATAAGACGAAGAGAAACCATGGGGGCTCCGGCCGAGCACCAAGGTCTTTCCCTCGAGCTTCAAGAATACCCAATCCCCAAGGATCCTGCTTGCGGCAGGGTTCCTAGAGGCCACGTAGGCCAGGAATTGGTCCCAGGTCTTATCCTCCCGGGGCCTTTCACCCTGGATGTCCCGTGACCGCTCTTCGGTTTGTTGGTCATTTTCGCTCCATTGGCCTGCAGGCTCTGATACCCGGCCGGTTTCTGAGGGATCTGCAGGAGCTCCGGACGGAAGGAGCCTTTCCTCCAGGGAAGCGATTCGCTCCAGCAGTTCCGAAAAGGAGAGCAATTCATCGATCCGGCAGAGCTTGACCAGAATGGTTTCAAGGATCAAGCGGGGATGCGGGCTGTAGCGCAGGGTTTCTTCCCGGTTGATCATCGTGTTCAACAGGACATGCAGCCTCTGCTGCCCCCCCTTCTTCGCCTGACGGTGAATTTCCAGCCTCTCGTCTTCCGTGAGTTCGGGGATATCCATCCCGGGAGCAAGCAGGCTGACCAGCAGATGGCGAAAACGGCGCATGAGGGCACCGTAGAAGTGGCGAATGTCATATCCCTGAGCATAGATTTTTTCTACGATCTCGAGGCATTTCTCGGCCGAACCCTCGATCACGGCCTGGGTGGTCTCGGAAATGACCGCCGAGTCGATAATCCCGAGGATATCGTTGACATCGTGCAGGTCCACCCGGCTGCCTGAGAAGGAAACGATCTGATCAAGGAGGCTCTGGGCGTCCCGCATGCCGCCTTCGGCTTCCCGGGCGATTATTCCCAGGGCCGCGGTGCTGATTTCAATCCCTTCCTCTCGGGTGATTTTCTCGAGATGTGCAACAATTTTGTTCTGGGGGATCCTTTTGAAGTCGAATCTCTGGCACCTTGATAGAATCGTTGGAGGGACCTTGTTGGCCTCCGTAGTGGCGAATATGAATTTTACATGCTCGGGCGGTTCTTCAAGCGACTTCAGAAGCGCATTGAATGCATCCCTCGTGAGCATATGTACCTCATCGATGATATAGATGCGGTAGCTGCTCGAGGAGGGCATGTACTTGAGATACTCCCGGAGTTCGCGGATTTCATCAATGCCTCGGTTCGAAGCGCCGTCGATTTCCTGGACATCCACCGAGGATCCTTCGGTGATTTCAACACAGGATGTGCACCGATTGCAGGGAACGCCGGGCTCGCCCTTTTCGCAATTTATGGCTTTGGCGAGAATCCGGGCCACGGACGTCTTGCCGATTCCCCTTGGACCGCTGAAAAGGTACGCATGGGCGACGCGTCCATTCTTCACGGCATTGATCAATGTCTGGGAAATGTGCTCCTGCCCCACGACATCTTGGAAGACTTGAGGCCGCCATTTTCTTGCGAGGACTTCATAGGACATGGGATTCTCCATCCGGTAAGAGGATGTCTTCTCGCTTCTTCTTATGACGGTTTTCAATCGGCTGTCAAGGGGTCCTGGATACGCGGGTTGGAGAGTCCAAACCCCGGTGCCGCACGGAGACCCGGAAGCCCGGCGGGAAAGTGCGTGGAAAGAAGGGAATACATCACAGGCTCGACGCCGATCGAATCATCGGCCGCCTGGCTTTGCAATGAGACCGGTGACTTTCCGACGGTCTCGGTTCAGAAGATGGCGGAGAGAGAGGGATTCGAACACTCGGTGCCACTTTA
>CAYVUX010000041.1:0-13457 GCA_964455075.1 uncultured Desulfobacteraceae bacterium
AGTGCGACACAGTCTCGAAGCCGGAGTTTAAGAAGAGAAGGAGTGGGAAAAGCGGGACATTTCCCCTGTTAAAGAGCGATCCGTATTCTAAGAGGTACTCATTTTCCGGAAGAACCAAGAAAGAGCTTCTTCAAAGGCTCCTGTTTTTCCCGATCCCGTTTCGTCCGAAGACACCTGGGGAGAGGCTACGCCCGCGACAGGAACCGGAGCAGATTTTCATTAAAGACCCCTGATTGCTCCACATTGGAAAGATGTGCGGCAGAGGGAATCACAATCAGCTCTGCACCTGGGATTCTCTCCTTTATGGCTTTTGACGCTTCGACAGGCGTCCCGGGATCTTCTTCTCCCACCATGATCAGGGTCCTTGTGTTAATTCTCGACAGCGCGTCAAGGGTATTGAGCCTTCGTATGGCCTCACTGCACCCGACAAAGCCCGAAACCGACGTCGCCAGGAAGAGTTCCCGGATTTTTTCCACCTCCGCGGGAGATTGATTCAGATAGCCGGGTGTGAACCATCTTTCCATGGTCTCCTGGACGAGAGACCCCAGCCCCTCACGGCGGGCCCTGCTGATTCGCTCCTCCCACACGGGTTGTGCTTCCCGGGGTATGACTGCGGCGGTATCACACAGCACCAGGCTTTTGAGCCGCGCCCCGGAATCAAGTGCAACCACCTGGCCGATCATTCCCCCCATGGAAATGCCCACCCAGTGCACCTTCTCTATTTCCAGGGCATCCATCAGGGCGATGGCGTCCTTTCCAAGTTGTTCCAGGGTGTAAGGACCTTCCGGCGCGTCCGTACCTCCGTGACCCCGGGTGTCAAAGCGGAGCACCCGAAAGTTCTCATTTAAAACCGGAACCTGTTTGTCCCACATGGACAGGGTAGAGCCCAGGGAATGGCTGAGCAGGACAACCTCTCCTTCCTCTGTCCCTGAAAGTTCGTACTTCATGCTGATGCCGTTCGCTGCAATCTTCATGAGCCCTCTCCTCCTTTCGTAGCCATTATTTGTGCTGTAAAGTGGGGCGCCTTTCCTGATAAAAGGGGTATATCGATTATTTTTTGGACGATGGGTCTTTGTCAAAGTCCTTTTCGATTTCGATACAGCGGAGGGGCGCCGGAAATCGCTCATTTGTGAATTGGAGGCTCACAAGGGCTCGAAAAGCATTTTTTTGAATGGGCGATAGACAGCCGGCGGGGACGACGCAAGCATCCTTCTCACTCAAGTGGAACTTTCATTGGAAAGGGGGAGGGGGTGTTGACCGTGAGAACAGGAACCATTGATCCATGAACTTCCTTGCCTCTTGGCCGGGCCCCTCGCTTCTTTATCAGATGCGTCGTTCCAGATTAATGGTTCTGGAAGGGCTGAATCGGTTCGCGCTAAAAAAATGAATCAGGTCGGAGGCATCCCAGTCGACCAGCGTGTTCACTTTTTGAACGCCGATTTCTTTCAAATGATCCATGAATTCATCAATCAACTGCTTGCCGATACCCTTATGCCGGTAATCGGGGTCAACGCCGATGGTATCCAGGGCGGCCTCTTCCTGGAAGAGGCCGTATTCTCCCATAAAAAGTTCCCCCATTACAAATCCTACCACCGTTCCGTCTTCTTCCTCTGCCACGAGCGACGTGGGCAAATAATCCCGGGATGCGAAAAGTTTTTCAAACTTCATTTCATAGTACGCTGGTCGGGAAGCCATGAGTACTTTTTCGTCGATTCGAACCACGGCGTCAAAATCCTCCGCCTTCATGAGCCTGATTTTTATGGCGCGCTTGTTCATGGGGGCCTCCTTCCTCTTTCATTTCCATCCATTTCTGAATGGGAAACTCCCAAACGTCCGGAAAACATCCCCGAATGGGCGCTCTTTGGAATCGCATGTTGATATCCAACAAGGACGTGAAAAGGGTGCCACCGCTAATTGAAAGGCCTTGTTTTAAAACAACGGTTTGGGTTAGACGGCCGCATGCTGTTTTGGGAAAAGATTGATGAATTGTCATACCGCTATGGTATTCGACTCCCATCACAGCCAGCGCTTACCTTTTCATTGTGCATGGGCCTCCTTTGATGTCAACAGGGAAACGTGGAGGAGGGTTTCGTGCTTGGCCGGGCCAAAAACCGGACAAGCAAGCCTTTCCATTTTCGAGAGAATTCAATGGTTTTTAAAAATCCACATTTTCACTTGACACTTAGTTACAATGTAGCTAAAATGTGATTACTTCAACTTGTGCGTCAATGAGAGGTTCCTTGATTCAATCGCGAAGTTCCCTGTCCCTGAATTTGGGGCATGGATTTTAATTAAACAATAATTTTAAGAAGTTAAGCGATCTTAGCCTACACCCTCCGGGGAGGCCGTACGTGATTCAAACGCCTGCCATCCATGATTCATCACAAAGCAGGCCATGCATATCGGTAAGAGGGGTAAACCATGAGGTACGCAGAGACAGGGTATAATTTGGAAATTGATTTATCCCGTGGGGGTATTGAGAGAGTGGAAACCGACCCCAGGGAAACCGAGCTTTATCTGGGGGGTTTGGGGACAAATGCCAAGATATTGTGGGATCGGGTTCCCCCTGAGGTGGATCCCTTTTCTCCTGATAATCTATTGATATTCAGCGCCGGACTTTTGTGCGGAACGCCTGCTACAGGCTGCAACCGTACCATCGTCACGACGATTTCGCCTCAGACGTTGTTTATGGCGTTTTCCATGATGGGGGGCTTTTGGGCGCCGGAGCTGAAATACGCCGGTTATGACAAGGTAATCATTCGCGGCAAGTCCCCCGACTTGGTTTATCTGTGGATAAACAACGACAAAGTAGAAATACGGGATGCCTCGCATCTTCAGGGCAAAGGCGCCATTGAGACGGAGGAACTGATCAAACAGGAATTGAACGAGCCGAGGGCCCAAGTGGCGGCTATCGGACTGGCCGGCGAAAACAGAGTCTATTTCGCCTCCATCGAACAGGGACGCTCCAGTGCCAGCCGGCAGGGGCTCGGCGCTGTGATGGGAGATAAAGGGCTGAAGGCGATCGCTGTTCGGGGAACAAAGGACATCAATGTGGCCCGGCCGGTTGAATTTCTGGAGCTCTGCAATGAAGTGCTGGAATATATCAAAGTGCGGAATGAAAACCCTATTCCTGGTGTGATGCCGATTTTGGCCGGACTGGGGTCTCCGCAAGAGATGAAAGTCCATGATGAGAAGTGGCATACTGAGAATTTCATGTGGGGCAATTCCCGTGTCCGCAGAAAGGACTTCTGGAACGAGGAGATCGCACGGGAATGGACTGAGAGCATGGAATCTATGCGGACCCGCCTGATCAGTTGTTATAACTGTCCGATGAAATGTGGGGCCACCATTTCCCCCCCCGACGCACCCACATATATGATGAAATGCTTCTCCAAACTGACCTATACCATGGCGGCCTTTTCGGACCTGGAATTTGGTCTGGGGATTGCTCAAAGCGCCACGGAATATGGTGTGGACGCATTTTCCACCCCCCAGGTGATGGCTTTCGCCCTGGAGCTTTACGAAAACGGAATTTTGTCCGATGAAGACTTTCCCGGCATGCCTCCGGATAACGAGGGCAGGTTTTACTGGCTGTTGGACAGGATTGTCCGCCGCGAGGGGATAGGAGATGTTTTGGCCGATGGCACGTATTGGGCGGCCAAACGCATTGGCAAGGGGGCGGAGGAGTATGCTCATAACAATATTAAAAAGCATGAGCAGCTTCCTCTCAAACTGTCCATGCTGAACCCCATTTATTTCCTCATGTATTCCACCGGCGAGAAGATCAACATTACCCAGATCGAAGGGCAATTTCCCCAGATGCCCTTCCCCAAGAGAGAACAAAGAGAGGAGTTCGTAAAGGACTGGGTCCAGGTGCCCGATGAAAAGTTCAAGAAGTATTTCGTGGACTGGGAACTGCGGGGAGAAAACTCATTTCCCTATTACCCGACGCCGGAGATGTGTTGCGACATTGTCGACTGGCAGGAGCGGATGCACTACATTGACGACGCCCTGGGGATGTGCGCAGGACTTTCTTCATTTCCGCTGAAACCGCCGTATCATATACACAACTACCCGAAATTTATTTCGGCGGGGGCCGGCATCGATATGGATGAAGAGACACTCACGCAGGCCGTCAAGAGATACCGAACGCTGGTCCGGGCCAATAACATAAGAAGGGGCATGAGAAGAGAAGACGAAGTGCCTCCACAGAACCATTGGAAGAAACGATTCCCTGAACTCGAACAAAAACTCATGGATACCTATTACCAGTTCAAAGGATGGAACAAAGACGGCATTCCCACCAAGGAGTCCTTGCAGGAATTGGGTTTGGACTACGTGTACGAAGAGTTCGAAAAGAGGGGGGTATATTCAGATAACGGCGGCACCCCTTCAGAAGAAAGCTCGGCGGAAAAGGAGAAGGAGGTATAGCCGTGGCTGAAAAAACCAAGAAAGTCGTGAAAACCATAAAGGTGAACGCGGACGAATGCAATGGATGTCGGGCCTGTGAGATGATCTGTTCGGCTTTTCACGCTGAACCCAAGTACAGCAGCAATAATCCGGCAAGATCCCGTATCCGAGTGATTCGCGATCCCCTCAGGGATGTATATGTTCCTGTGTATGCGGGGGAATATACGGCATCCGAATGCATGGGCAGAGACAAATACATCATTGACGGGAAGGAATACGAGGAATGTGCGTTCTGCAGGGCTTCCTGCCCTTCCAGGGACGTTTTTAAAGAACCCGATTCCGGCCTTCCGTTGAAATGCGACATGTGTGAAGGCGAAGATGAGCCCCTTTGTGTTAAGTGGTGCATCACAGATGCCTTGACCTATGAAGAGAGAGAAGAGGAAGTGGAAGAGCAGCCGGAGCTGGAGGAGTTGGAGGTCGGGCTGGACGCTTTGTCCAATAAATACGGCATGGACAAGATCATCGAAACCCTTGCCAGAATGTCGGAGGCGAAAGAGGGCTGATCCGGTCAGGTGAAAGAAAGGAATGAAGCAAAATCGTGGAGAATATAGCCGACTATAAAGAAATCGTTGAAGTCATCAAATCCAGCGGTGGGGACGCCTTCAAGAGATGCTTTCAGTGCGGGCTGTGCGACGTGGTCTGTCCTTGGAACCGGGTTCGGGATTTCAGCATGCGCAAGATCGTCCGGCAGGCCACGTTTGGGATGACGGACATTGAAAGCGAGGATATTTGGCTGTGTACCACCTGTGGAAGATGCCCTCAGCAATGCCCCCGGGATGTCCAGCAGATCGATTCCGGAATCGCCTTGCGGAGAATTGCCACGGAATATGGTGTATTTCCCAAGCCGGTGACGCCTGTTCGTACGATCAGAGGAAGTCTTGTGGGTGAAGGAAATACCCTGAGTGAGGAAAGATCCAAGCGAGGGGACTGGGCAAAGGGGCTCTCTGTAAACACATTTACCGAAGGGATGGAGCTTCTTTACTTTCCCGGCTGTTACCCCAGCTACGACCCGCGGCTCAAGAAGGTCGCCGTGGCCACCGCGAATATCCTCAATGCGGCCGGGGTGGATTTCGGAATTTTGGGTCCCGAGGAGAACTGCTGCGGTGAAAGCATCCGCAAGACCGGAGACGAGGAGGTATTCAGGCGTTTGGCCAAGGAAAACATCAAAACATTCATTGATCACGGCGTAAAAAAAATCCTCGTCTCTTCACCGCATTGTTACCATACCTTTAAGAACGAGTACCCTGAATTTATGGTGAATTTTGAAATTATTCATATGTCCGAATACTTATGCTCATTAATCGATCAGGGGAAACTTGAGTTGAAAAATCCGGTTGAAAAGAAGGTGACGTATCACGATCCCTGCTATTTGGGACGGCATAACGGGATCTACGACGAGCCCCGGGAGATACTGAAAAGGATCCCCGGTCTGGACCTTGCGGAGATGCCGGATTGCCGCGTAGACAGTCTGTGTTGCGGCGGAGGCGGCGGCAGGGTTTGGATGGAAACCCAGAAGGGAGAGAGATTTTCCGATCTCAGAATAGAACAAGCCATTGCCGCCGGTGCCGAGGCACTGGTCACTGCCTGTCCCTACTGCATCACCATGTTTGAGGACAGCAGGATTACTATGGAAGATCAGGAAAATCTTGAGCATGTCCCCGAAATCAAGGACATCACGGAAATTGTCCAGGAAGCGATCTAGACGTTCCTGCCATAAGGAGACGGCCGCCCCAGAAAGAAACACTTGATCGAACCGAAAAGACCCGGATGAGGTGATAGAAAGTGGAAGAATCAGCGTTGAGAAAAAGGATTCAGCAACTCCGAAAAGGCCGTGAAGACGAGAATTTTGGAGACGTCATGGTGGTCGGCGGCGGAATCAGCGGAATTCAGGCATCCCTGGATCTCGCCACCGCCGGATTCAAGGTCTATTTGGTGGAGAAGGGGCCTGCCATTGGCGGGCACATGGCTCAGCTCGACAAGACCTATCCCACCAATGACTGCTCTATGTGAATTCTGTCGCCCAAACTGGTCGAGGTCGGCCGGCATCCAAATATCGAGGTCCTGACCTATACGGACGTTGATCGTGTGGAAGGGGAAGCAGGAGACTTTGAGGTAACCCTGCTCAAAAAGCCCAGGTACGTTATCGAGGACAAATGTACGGGGTGCGGCACATGTGCGGAATACTGCCCGGTACAGTATCCCGATCCGTTCAATCAGGAGATATCCCAGAACAAAGCGGTACATATCTACTTCTCTCAAGCCATTCCTCTGATCGCCTATATCGATGAAAGCTGCCTTTACTTGAAAGAGAAAAAGTGCCGCATCTGTGAAGGCGTCTGCGCCAACGATGCGATCGATCTTGAACAAAAGCCGGAGAAGAAAAGAGTCAACGTAGCGGCCGTGGTACTGTCTCCGGGTTACGACGTATTCGACCCCAAAGTAAAGGAGGAATATCGTTACGGGGTATTTGAAAACGTGGTCACCAGCATGGATTACGAACGGCTGTTGTGCGCAACCGGTCCGTACGAGGGCGAAATACTGCGTGCCTCGGACAAGAAGCATCATGAGAAGATAGCCTGGATTCAATGTGTGGGTTCCAGACGGGTTACCCCGGGCGACAACAGTTACTGTTCGGCGGTATGTTGCACCTACACACAGAAACATGTAATCCTCACAAAAGACCATAATCCCGATGCGGAGTGTACCATATTCCACAACGATATCCGGTCCTATGGAAAGGATTTTGAAGAGTATTACGAAAGAACCGCCGGACTCTCCGGGATGCGGTTTATCAGAAGCTACGTATCCATCGTAAGGGAAGACCCGGAAACCAAGAATGTTTTCGTGAGATACTCCACTCCCGATGAAGGGGTCAAAGAAGAAGAATTCGATATGGTGGTTTTGTCGGTCGGATTGAATCCCCCCGATGATCGTGAAGACCTGAAGGACAAGTTCGGCATTGAGCTCGAACCCCATGGCTTCTGCAGCGTCTCTTCTATCAATCGAATGGAGACCTCCAGGCCCGGGATCTTTGTGAGCGGAGCATTTCAGGGTCCTATGGATATTCCCGAGTCCGTCTTCAGCGCCAGCGGAGCCGGATCGCAGTGCGGCGAATTCCTGGAGCGCAGAAGATGGAAGCTCACCCAGGAAAGGACATATCCGTCAGAAAAGGATGTATCCGGAGAGGAACCCAGAATAGGGGTCTTTGTATGCCATTGCGGGGCGAATATCGGGAGGGTGGTCGATGTCCCTTCCGTTGTTGACTACGCCTTGACCCTGCCCAATGTTGTCTATGCCCAGGAGCAGCTCTTTTCCTGTGCCACGAATTCCGCACAGGAAATAACGGATACGGTGAAGGAAAAGGGTCTCAATCGCGTGGTGGTGGCCGCGTGTTCCCCCAGAACGCTGGAACCGCTTTTCCAGGATACCGTTCGCGAGGCGGGAATCAATCAATACTACTGTGAAATGGCGAATATCAGGGAACACAATTCCTGGGTACATGCCAAGGAACCGGAAGATGCCACGCAAAAAGCGAAAGATATCACAAGGATGTCGGTGGCACGAGCCAGTTATTTGGAGCCGTTGAAGGAAATTGATTTGCCGGTCAACAAGACCGCGATGGTGGTGGGCGGAGGCATCGCCGGAATGACGTGCGCCCTCTCCATAGCCAACCAGGGGCATGACGTTTACCTGCTGGAAAAGGATTCGGAACTCGGTGGCACGGCCAGAAAGATACACTACACCCTGGAAGGGCTGGATGTTCAGGCATACTTGCGCAATGTGGCCCGCCGGGTATACCAGCATCCACTGATCCACGTATTGACCGATGCTTCCATTGTGGAAGCCTCCGGTTACGTGGGGAATTTCCTGACCAAGGTGAATTCGGAAAGAGGATTCACAGAGATCAGACACGGCGCAGCCGTCATTGCCATCGGTGCAGATGAACATCAACCCACCGAATATCTGTACGGAGAAAATGACCGGGTCCTTACCCAGCTGGAGCTGGAGGAGCAAATCAGCAGGGGGGAGGAGAATCTGCTCAACTCCCAGACTATGGTGATGATCCAGTGTGTGGGCTGCAGAAATGAAGACAGAAATTACTGCGCCCGGATTTGCTGCGGTCATGCCGTAAAAAACGCGTTGAAACTGAAAGAGGCCAACCCGGAGATGGATATCTATATTCTCTTTCGGGATATGAGAACCTACGGGTTCATGGAGGATTATTACCGTGAGGCGTCGGAAAAAGATGTAAAGTTCATCCGTTACGAGCCGGACGATAAACCTCAGGTGGAGGCGGTTGAATCGGAAGGACGGCCCGTTATAAGGGTTGGCGTGCCGGATCCGATTCTGGGTGAAAAGCTTGCTATAGATGCCGATTACCTCACCTTGTCCGCAGCCGTTATACCCCGTGCGGAAAATGTTGAAATATCCCAGATGTTCAAGACCTCTTTGGGGCCTGACGGTTTTCTCAAAGAGGCGCATGTCAAATTGAGACCTGTTGAGTTTAGCACGGAAGGAGTCTACCTGTGTGGAACGGCGCACTATCCCAAGCATATTACCGAATCCATTAACCAGGCTTACGGTGCCGCCGGTCGGGTGCTGACCCTTCTGTCACGCGACATTGCTGTAGCGTCTGGGGCCGTTTGCGAGGTAGATGAGGATGCGTGTGTCTCCTGCGGGGCGTGCATCTCGGCTTGTTCCTATGGTGCCATAGAGTTTCGTGATACAGAACAGGGGAGAAAGGCCTGGGTTAACCCGGTTCTCTGCAAAGGAGACGGGGTCTGCAATGCAAAGTGCCCAACGGGGGCCATTGTACTGAAGCATTTCACCGATGAGGAGATTTTGAGCCAAATTGATGCAGTGGCTCCAGAGCAAGAGCCCACGCAAAAAATGGATGTTGCAGTCGGGGACGTATAGACGTGTATAAACAAACCACGCCGGGTGTGATCAAAGGAGTTGAAAACGAATGAGTTCAGGAGCGAGATTTAGGCCGAAAATACTGGGTTTTGTATGCCACTGGTGAGCATACGGCGCTGCTGACCTGGCTGGAGTTTCCAGACTGCAATATTCAACGGAAAGCAGGCTTATCCGCGTCATGTGCTCGGGCAGAGTTGACCTGGCATTCGTACTCAGGGCCTTCTTAAACGGAATGGATGGCGTCTTTGTTGGTGCTTGTCGCCTTAACGAATGCAATTACATTACGCACGGAAATTACCATGCATTAAGCATGGTGCTTCTCTGTAGAAAAATTATGGAGCACATTGGGCTGAATCCGGAAAGGCTGAGGATCGAATTCATGTCCGCCGGTGACGGCATTCTTTTTACCGAAGTGATCAGTGACTTCGGCAAAAAGGTGAAGGAGATTGGACCTCTCGGGAAAAGCGAGGGAATAGATGAAAGTGCGCTGAAGCTCAAGCTCGAATCGGTGAATAAGATGGTTCCTTACATTAAGCTGGTGGAAAGGGAACGGCTTGCGATGCCTGTTAAATCGGAAAAGGAGTATAGAGAATTTTTCGCCGGTGAAGAGTTTGACAGGCTATTTGACGAGTTGATCGCCAGCAGATTGGCAATGAGCCAGATTATGCTGCTTCTTCAGGAAACGCCCCTTTCAACGGGGGAGATTTCCGAGGTTCTGGGCCTAAACCCGTCAGAGGTATCAAGACACATCAACAGGTCATCAAGGCAAGGGTTCATAAGATACGACGAAAGCCGGAAGTGCTATGCACTTGCATAAGATAACGGTGCGGAACATCGGTAGATTAGGACGCCACTATGGATAACGATAGAATTGATCAGATCATCGAAAACCATGACGGTGAGGCCAGTTCGTTGATTCAAATATTGCTGGATA
Source organism: uncultured Desulfobacteraceae bacterium (assembly GCA_964455075.1). Classification (GTDB taxonomy): domain Bacteria; phylum Desulfobacterota; class DSM-4660; order Desulfatiglandales; family Desulfatiglandaceae; genus CAYVUX01. The sequence continues at coordinate 10,322 of CAYVUX010000041.1, forward strand.
TCCAGAGCGAAAATCACTGGCTTCCGAAGAACGCATTGGAAAGGGTTGGTGAAAAATTGCAGGTTCCATTGACCCAGATACTTCACATTGCCACGTTTTATAAAGCCTTTAGCCTGGTTCCTAAAGGACGACACGAAATCCATATTTGTATGGGTACCGCATGTCACGTTCGCGGAGCGCCGCGTGTGCTCGACACGGTCGAGGACTTGACCGGAATCAAACCCGGTGAAACGGACCTGGATTTGAAGTTCAGCCTCGAAACCGTCAACTGTCTCGGCTGCTGTGCTTTGGGACCGGTGATGGAAATCGATGGAAAGACCCACGGCAAGATGGCTCCTGCAGAAACAGCAAACGTTTTGAAGAAGTACGATTAGGGTAAAATTATGCCGCGGATAAATTCGCCCGCTGAATTGGAAGAATTCAGGAAGGAAATTCTGTCGAAAAGGGATCCGAAGAAACCTTGTATTACTCTCTGTTCAGGATCTGCCTGCCATGCGTCCGGGAGTGAGGATGTTGCTGCGAGCATCGAAGCGGAGATTGAAAACCAGGGGCTGAGCGGTGAGGTGGAAGTCAGAAAGACGGGCTGTCATGGTTTCTGCGAGAGGGGTCCGATTATCGTTATCCATCCTGAGGAAATTTGTTATTTGAGAATAGAACCTGAGGATGTCCCTGAAATCATCTCCGAAACGATAAAGAACAAAAAGGTCATAGACCGCCTGCTCTACACCGACCCGGAGACCGATGAAAAGATTGTTCACGAATCGGAGATCCCTTTTTACAAGCACCAGGAGCGAATTGTTTTCGGTTCGAACGGAAATATTGATCCTAAGAACATTGACGACTACCTGGCAATCGGAGGGTATTCCGCGTTGTCCAAGGCTCTCTTCGAGATGACCCCCGAGCAGGTAGTGGAGGAAGTCAAGAAATCGAACCTCAGAGGAAGGGGCGGCGGTGGCTTTCCCGCCGGCAGAAAGTGGGAGGGATCCCGCAATGCACCTGAAGAGACAAAATACGTTATTGTCAATGCGGACGAAGGAGACCCCGGCGCTTATATGGACCGGAGCCTTCTCGAGGGGAATCCTCACTCCATCCTCGAAGGATTAACCATCGGGGCCTATGCCATCGGCTCCCACGAGGGCTACATCTATGTTCGCCAGGAATATCCCCTGGCGGTCGAAAATGTGCATATCGCCATCAAGAAGGCCGAGGAATACGGTTTTCTCGGGAAGAACATCCTGGGTTCGGGGTTTGATTTCACGGTGAAGGTCCACCGGGGAGCCGGCGCTTTCGTCTGCGGTGAGTCCACGGCCCTCATGACGGCACTTGAAGGCCGGACGGGGGAACCCAGGCCGAAGTACATCCGCTCCAACGTCAAAGGCCTTTGGGACAAGCCCAGCGTGTTGAACAACGTGGAAACATGGGCGAATGTGCCCCTTATCATCAATAAGGGCGCCGGCTGGTTTACGAAGCTTGGCACGGAGAAAAGCAAAGGCACCAAGATTTTCTCCCTGGTGGGCAAGATCACCAATACCGGCCTCGTGGAAGTCCCCATGGGCACGACCCTGAGGGACATTATCTACAAGATTGGCGGGGGAATACCCGGGAGCAAGGAATTCAAGGCCGTACAGACCGGGGGACCTTCCGGTGGATGCATCCCTGCGGAGCTATTGGATTTGGAAGTGGGTTTTGATGAGCTCACCAAGGCCGGTTCCATGATGGGCTCCGGCGGGATGATCATTATGGACAAAGACACCTGTATGGTTGACGTGGCCAGGTACTTCCTCGACTTCCTCACGGATGAATCGTGCGGCAAATGTGTTCCGTGCCGTGAAGGCATGAGACAGATGCTTAGGATTCTCACGAATATCACCGAAGGAAAGGGAAAAGAAGGCGACATCGAGCTTTTGGAGGAGCTCTCCGAGGTGGCCGGCGTTGCTTCCCTCTGTGCCCTTGGGAAAAGCGCCCCGAATCCGTTCCTGAGCACACTGCAATATTTCAGAGAGGAGTACGAGGCCCATATCAATGAGAAGCGGTGTCCGGCGCTTTCCTGCAAGGAGTTGATCTCGTTCTATATTGACCCCGCCAAGTGTCAGGCCTGTATGATTTGCGGAAGAAAATGCCCTGTCGGTGCCATCGAAGGCGGCAAGAAGATGATCCACGTAATCGATCAGGAAAAATGCACAAAGTGTGGAACCTGCTTTGAAGTTTGCCCTTCCCGGTTCGGTGCGGTGAGGAAGATGTCGGGCGAGCCTGTGCCGCCTCCTATACCCGAAGAGGAAAGAGCCATAGCCGGAAAGAGTAAGAAAAAATGAGCGAAGTCCTTTTACAAATCGACGGAAGAGAAGTCAAAGCAAAGGAAGGGATGACCATCCTGGAGGCGGCGGAAAGTGTCGGAATAGTGATTCCCACGCTTTGTCACCACGAGAAACTGGAGCCCTATGGGGCTTGCCGGATTTGCACAGTAGAAGCCGAAGCCGGTGGCTGGACGAAACTGGTTGCCGCCTGCCTTTACCCGGTGGAAAAAGACCTGGTCGTAAGAACCCGGTCCGAGAAGGTGGATAGAATCCGCAAGATGATCCTGGAGCTGTTGCTTGCTCATGCGCCGGACGCCCCGGTATTGCAGGAGTTGGCGAAAGAATACGGCGCAGACAGAGACCGTTTTGAAAAAGAGGCCTCATTTTGCATTCATTGCGGTTTATGCGTACGGTATTGCGCTGAGGTCAAAAAGAAGCACGCGATTGGATTTGTCGACAGAGGAACGAGGAAAGAGATCAGCTTCGTTCCGGAAATAGCCGCCAAGGAATGCTGGGACTGCAAGGAATGCTTTCCGCTTTGCCCGACGGAGGCCCTGCAGGCAGCTTTCGTTTTGACCAAGTCGCTGATCTCTCCCTCCTCATTTTCCCAACCCAAGTCCGGGGAATAGGCAGGCCTTTTTTTGGTTCTTCCGGGAAATGGATACCTGTCTGATTCGGAATAGCTCTCAGAGATGCCCCCGTGACATCAATGAACATTTTTTTGCTCGCTCCTACAGGGACTCGAAAGCGCTTCTGTAGGAGCGGCGTCAGCCGCGAACCGAGAAACGCTACCGGGGTGTAAGGTCTTCCCGATAAAATTTCTTCTACAAGCAGGCAACCCG
>CAYVUX010000042.1:0-10534 GCA_964455075.1 uncultured Desulfobacteraceae bacterium
CCACATCGTGGTTGCTATCGCAAAATGAAAGGACAGGATGGAGGCTCTCTCCGGAGACGGAAGGCTTAAGGTCGATTTCGATAGCGATTTCGATTTCGATGGCACCGGAAACCCGCCCTTGTAGGAGCGGGCTTGCCCGCGAACAAGCTCCGAAGGCGTGACTGAGGCGTCAAGAACCATGATATTTCGGGCCGGCCCCGATGCCCCGAGACCGCCGTTCAAAGGTCTGCTTTCCTCTTGACATTGCCCTCCATGATATCCATTTTAAAATAAGACATACCACAAAGTGGCATATCAGATAACATGATTGCAGCAATTGCGGGCAAGGAAACAGAGACTGGGAAAATTATTGCGTAAAGGATCTGTGCAAATATGTCCATGGTTGAAATGTCCCTGTATGGAGCCGTTCTCGTCTTTTTTCTCGGATTTTCGTACCGGGTAGCCTGCTGGTTCCGACGAGCCGTTGGGCCGGATGCGGAATCAATCGGTCCGAGGGCCAGGGTCGTTGCCGCATTAAAAGGCACAGCGGGCGTACTTTTCGGGAAAAAGCTGTTCACTCTTGTTCGCAGTCTTTTGTTTGATGTCATTTTCCAGGCAAGGGTTTTCCGGCGAGATCGATTTCGCTGGATCATGCATATGTGCATGTTCAGCGGCTTCTTGCTGCTCCTTTTCATGCACGCCCTGGACGGGTTCATCACAGGGCCTCTTTTTGAGGAATACCAGCCCACTGTCAACCCCTATCTCTTTCTCAGGAATCTGGGAGCCTTCCTGGTTCTGCTCGGGGTCGCTTTGGCCGTCCTGAGGCGATGTTTCATGAAACCTCCGAGATTGCGCTCAAACACCATGGACGCCTTCAGTCTCATCCTGCTCGGAGCTGTCGTCCTGTCAGGGGTAATGCTGGAGGCCACGAAAATCACGTCCTACTCGCGCTATCGGTCCATGGTGGAGGACTTCGCCTACCTTGAGGATGCCGATGCCGCCCAATCCCTTGAAGCTTTCTGGGTTGAAAACTACGGTGTAGTCGCGCCCGAAACCCCCGACAGAAAGAAGCCGTTCGACAAGGAGACGCTCGATCAAGGCCGGGAGTGGCACGAAATCAATTGTGCCGCCTGCCACTCCAGACCGGCCTGGGCATTCCTTGGCTATGCGGTCTCCAGGGCCGCCAAACCCGCAGCGCTCTCACTGGATCGGGCCTCGGCCTCTGCATTTTTCTGGCATATCCACTTCTTGGCGTGCGTGATCGGGCTTGCATACCTGCCCTTCAGCAAAATGTTCCATATTTTCACCGTGCCGCTCAGCCTGCTCGCCGGTACCGTGATGGATGAAAAATCGGATCCCGCAAACATCGCAACCCGGCAGGTCATGGAATTGGATGCCTGTACCCACTGCGGCGCTTGCACCATCGCCTGCGCGGTGGGTGTCTGCATCGAGTCCATGGGCAACCCCACCATCCTTCCCTCGGAAAAGATCGCTCCGATCAAGGCGTTCGTAAGCGGGAGAATGCAGGGCGACGGCCCATTGCGAACCATTCAGGAAGGGCTCGCCATTTGCACGAACTGCAGGGTCTGCACCGAGATTTGCCCGTCCGGCATCAATCTCCAGGATCTCTGGGTGAACGTGCGGGAAAAACTTTTGAGGACGTATCGCCCTCCCGTCCAGATGCTGAGCCCGCTGTCCTTTTATAGGGGCCTTCAGACCGGGAGCACGAACGGAGACCAGCAAAACCGGTACAGGGAGTCCCTTGAGAAGGCGAGAAAGACCATTGACAAAGCCTTTCCACGCATTCAAAAGCCCGGCGAACCCATTGAATTCTCGAAGGCGGACCGGACAACCAAGACGGGGCTCCTGCGTTCCGTTCAGGGAAGCAGCTTCACATACTGCTTCACCTGCACCACGTGCACGTCGGCCTGTCCGGTGGTGCACAGTTTTCAGAACCGGTCGGAAGCCCTGGATTTCACTCCGCACCAGATCGTCAGGGCGGTCAACCTGGGCATTACCGATCAGGTTTTCGGCTCCAAGATGCTGTGGAGCTGTCTCGGCTGCTACCAGTGCCAGGAGCACTGCCCGCAGGGTGTTCGGGTGACGGATATTTTTTATGAACTCAAGAACATGGCCATGAGTCGGATGCGGGGCACGGAACCGGCGCCATGGATACATCGGAGCGAACCATGAAACTGGCGTTGCAGCGGTGCTGCACTACCCCGGTTTTTCTCAGGCAGTATGAGTCGTCCACGAACGCTGTTCTGGAGCGGCTTGGTGTCAGCCTGGTGGACGTCAAGGGATTCAACTGCTGTGGCTATCCTCTCAAGAACCTGGACCTCAAATCCTATCTCCTCGCTTCGGCAAGAAACCTTTCGCTGGCAGAGGCGGCAGGCCTGAACATCATGACACTGTGCAATTGCTGCTACAGCAGCTTGAAACATGCGAATAAATATCTACATAAAAACAGCAGCTTATCAACCGAAGTTAATTCATTGCTCAGCAAAGAGAACCTGTGTTTCCAAGATAATGTGAATATCAGCCATGTCCTCCAGATATTTTACAGGGAGGTCGGCCTTGACGCCCTTCGCAAAGAGGTCGTCAAGCGGTTCCGCGGCCTCAAGATCGCGACCCATTACGGCTGCCACCTTTTGCGGCCCAGCGATGTGGTTCAGTTCGACAATCCCTGGAGGCCCCATATCTTTGACGAACTGGTGGAGTTGACCGGAGCGGAAAGCATCTCCTGGCCTTCCAACCTGGAATGCTGCGGCGCCCCCATGAAAGGAATCGACGATGCGCTTTCGGTCTATCTCACCAAGAATAAACTGAAAAACGCCCGGAAAGCAGGGAGCCATTTTGTTTGTGTTTCCTGCCCGTATTGCCAGCTCCAATTCGACCGGGTCCAGAGGATGATTCTGTCGGAAAACGGCGGCGGCCCTCCCCTTCCGTCCATCCTCTACACCCAATTGCTCGGTCTCAGCATCGGCATTGATCCGGAGGTTTTGGGCCTGCGGGAAAACGAGTTGGACGCCACAGGGGTTCTCAAGTTTCTGTGGTAGGCCAGAGAAACCCGCGGGCGGCACCGGCGTTGCCCTGCAGATCGAGTGGATAGGCGGAAAAGGACCATTTGTGGATGGAATCTAGCTCTTTTTGCTCCGCAAAAGTCTTTGGCATCCTGCGGTCAACACCCTTTTCTTGGAGTCCCATCTGGAACCCGGCATGAGAAACTCGGAATGGAGAATTTCCCCGCAAAGGCAGGCCTCGATCACCTCATCCACACGTCCTGAGATCCAGGAGACCACGTGAATTCCGCAGGAAACGAGCATCCGGTAGGCGCTTCGGCTGATGGCCCCGCAAATCAGCATCTCCACTCCCAGGCTCTTTATCCGTGTGCACCTTTGAATGAGATACGGCTCATCGAGATAAATCTCCGAGCGGGACGGTTTCGGCTGTGAATCGGTATCAAAGATCAACAGCCTGGCCGAAGAATCGAAAACAGGGGATATACGGTTTTCCCACACGGGAATTGCGATCTTCATGATGCATCCTCCCCCTTCTTCTGTCCCCGATTCCTTGAAAAGATCCCGTGCCTCGTCCGGCATTCGACTGTCGAGTTCTCATTCGGCCGTCCGGAAGCAACCCTCCCGGCGTTCCTCTTGTGCAGGCAAATCGAGATCGCACGGCCTCTCTCGAAACGGTTCAAGGTTACAAGCTCTCCCGTCGAAGTCTCCCGGCGGCGAACGACCGCAATCATGCTTGCGATACGGGGAAATAGGCCCGGAAGGTGGTGCCCGAACCGGGCGAGCTATCCACCCCGATCATCCCATTGTGCTCCTCCACGATGCTTTTTACGATAGACAGGCCGAGGCCGGTACCGGGAATCCTTCTGGTCTCATCTGATTTCACCCTGTAGAATTTCTCAAAAATGCGTTCCTGCTCCCCTTCCGGGATGCCGATACCCGTATCCGTCACGCTGAGACAGAAGTAATCGTTCTCTTTCGTGGCCTTCAGGGTCACCTTGCCTCCCGGGGGTGTATACTTGACGGCATTGGTGAGCAAATTGGAAACCACCTCTTCGACAGCCGAACGGTTGGCCAGAAGCGGAGGCAACCCGGGATCCGCGTCCACTTCGATTTCAATCTCCTCGGATTCGGCCTCCTGTTTGTGGAATTTCGCCTGTTCTTCGAGCAGATCGGAGATCGGAAACGTCTCCTTTTCCTGTACGAGGAGGCCGGATTCCACCCTGGAAAGATCAAGAAGCCCTGAAGTGAGCGCCGCAAGAGATCGAATCTTTCGGTGGGCACGGCCGAGCAGGTCTTCCTGCTTCTCCGTGAGGCTCCCTGCCCGGCCTTTGAGCAGCACATCCACCAGCGCAAGAGCCGAATTCATGGGGCCCCGGATCTCGTGTGCCACCATGGAAACAAACTCGGATCTGACCCGGTCCACTTTCTTGAGGGCCGTGATATCCTGCAGCAATGTAAGGGAGCCAAGGGTTCTTCCCATCCTGTCTCGAAAAGGAACACATCGTATGCGCAGGATCTGTTCTTCTTCGGTGCCGACTTCTCCCCGGGAGAGTTCATCGGCCAGGACCGCATACTCCTGCATAGGCATCGCCAGGGCTTGATCAATCATGTAATTGAGGGTTTCGTCCCTCACCACCTCGGTAACGGGTTTTCCCACAACGCTCGTTTGTCGAACTCCTGCCATTTTCAGAAACAACGGGTTCGCCAGCGCCACTCGTTTTTCCGCGTCCGTCGCCATAACCCCGTCGGCCAATTGGTCGATGAGCGTCTTTGTCCGGGATCTTTCGTTGGCGATGTCTTCAAGACTCCGGAGGTGTTCGAGGGCCTTGGTGACCACCAGACGCAAATCCTGCGGACTGAAAGGCTTGGGGATGAAATCGAATGCCCCCTTTTTCATGGCCTCAATGGAATGCTCCAGGGTCGCATAACCGGTAATCACGATGACCACCGTGTCCGGGTGGAGTGTCCGTACCCGCTCGAGGGCTTCCATGCCGGGCAATCCGGGCATCATGAGATCCAGCAGGACGATGTCGTAGTGACGATCCTCGAGCATTCTCAGACCGCTGTCTCCGGACTCCGCCCGCTCCACCTCGCAGCCCTCTTGAGTCAACATCTTGTGACATGCATCCCGGATTCGCTTTTCGTCATCAACCACAAGGATGCGGGGGGTTATTCTGCCTTCGCCCTCAGCCCCGCGGAGACTCAAGAGGCGGCCCTTTTCCGTGTTGTCTTCATAAGCCATTTTAGCTCTCCATTTCGTCCTTATCCGTCATCAGCGACTCCGGATCGTCCGAGGGCTGAAACAAGGGCAATTCCAGCAGAAAGGTGGTTCCTTCGGGACTTGTGTTTTTAATGCGGATATCCCCTCCGTGCTCTTTTACAATCCCGTAAGAGGTGCTCAGGCCGAGTCCGGTTCCTTTTCCCGGCTCCTTGGTGGTGAAGAACGGATCGAACACCTTGGGCAGATTCTCGCTCGAGATCCCGCATCCTGTGTCAATGACTTCCAGAGACACCTTCCCGGCCTTTTTGTCGCGATAGGTTCTGAAGGTCAGGGTCCCCTCCTGTTTCATCGCCGCCACGGCGTTCAAGATCAGGTTGATAATCACCTGGCAAAGTTGGTCCTGATCCGTATTGACGAGCATCATCTCATCGGACATCTCTTTGACGACCCGCACCCTCGCGAAAAGGCTCTGATCCCGAATAAGCCCAAGGCTTTGTTCCACCAGGCTGTTGATCTGAACAATGGTCCTGGAGGGGCTGGTCTCCCGACTGTACGCAAGAAGATTCTTGACGATATCCTTGCATCGGTAAACATCCTCGACCACATAGCCCAGATCCTCCCGAATCGGGCTTTCCTCGTCGAGCGACTCCAGGATCAGGTTGGAGTAAAACAAAATTCCGGTCAGTGGGTTGTTCAGCTCATGGGCCACCCCCGCCGCGAGCTGACCCAGGGAGGCCATTTTGTCGGATTGAATCAATTGGGCCTGGGTTTCCCTGAGCTTCTTTTCAACAGCCAGCTTTTCCCTCAAGTCATCAAAGATCCCCATGGTAGCCACCTCCTTGTCCCCCTCATAAATGATGGAGGCGGTCATTCTGACCGGGACCTCTTCTTGACTAGAGTTGAGGATAGAGGTTCTGGTGCCCGGAAGCTTGCCTCTTCCGCCGAGATTCTCGTCGCGCAGTTTCGACATGATCTCCCTGGCCTTGCCGGGGGGATACAGCGCCTCAATGTTGAGTTTGCGAACCGCCTCCCCGGGCGAATAGCCAAACAGATCTTCGGCGGCACGGTTCATGAAGAGGATTTCCCCGCTTCTGTCCGCGGAAACGATGGCGCTGGCCGAACTCTGAATGACCTTTTCGAGGAAAACCTCGGTCTCCTTCAGGGTTCGCTCCAGGGTTTTGTACGGCGTCACGTCCCTGACGCTTTCGAGGATGTACAACACCTCCCCGTCATCGTTGAGAATTGGAGAAAAAACGCGATCCTCCCAGCGTTCCTGTCCATCCTCGCCTCTCACCCTTGTCAGGGTGGAACGCCCTTTCTTGTCCGCGATCACTCCGGGCAGGGGGCATATATCTCGAGAGCAGGGTTCCTTGGAGCCGTAGAAAACTTCGTGACACGTTTTCCCGACGATCTTGTGCAGCCGCCCGTACTTCTCCAGAAAGATCTCGTTGGCACTAAGAATGGTACGATCGGGCTTGAGAACAAGGGTGGGAAACGACAAGGAATCGAATACTCTGATTCTCCAATTGACTTCTTCCGTGATTCGACGATCCATGGTTCGTCTCGTCTCCTTTGCGGGAGCCGCCCCGTCCCGAGGCCCTTGCGAGGGGCCGAGGCCGGCACGGATCAATCTCGTTCCAGGCTCTTCCGGAAACACGGAGCGGGGGACGTAACCGCAGAATGGGCGATGCCGGCGGGGGCGTGCAGCTTCGGTCCCCGGCGGATCGCCAAAGCCCGCGGACGAGGGGAGGCGATATTCAGGGCAGGAGCGTTTCTACAGGGCCTTTCACACTTCAGTCGTCCCCGCATCCCTTGAGAAGGGAATCCCGTCTTATTCTGTATATTCCTTGACGATCTCAATCAAACGGTCCAGATCGACGGGCTTTGGGATGTAGTCGTCGGCCAGGGCCTTCTTGCCATCCCAGTGGGTGTAGCTGCTCGAGGTGACCTCACTGCCGACCCCCGTCAAAAGAATGACGGTTATGCTTTCGTACTCCGGATTCTTTTTGATCTCATCGCATACCTGGTAGCCGTTTTTGTTCGGCATCATGACATCGAGGATCACCAGTTCGGGCCTTTCCTCCCTGATCTTCTCCCAAGCTTGTACGCCGTCATAGGCCTTGGCAACCCGGAAGTTCTCGTTTTCCAGCTCCAGGGATACGGCCTCCACCAAGTCCTCATCGTCATCTACGACCAGGACCAATTTCTTGTCACTCATAAGGTTTCCTCCTTCGTGTACCGGGACATCGCAATCACGCATGTCCGACGGCGATCATCTCAAACGCGAGGCTGGGAGAATTCCAGGCGGCCGCCTATGCTGCGGCTGCAGGCAGAAGTCCCGCCCTCTCTACGATCTCAGGGACTTTTTCCTCCCACTCAATGGCCATGATGTGAAACCCGTTCACGCCCTCCACGCCTTTGAGGCGTTCAATGGTTTCCACGGCGATTTGTATTCCTTCTTCCGCCTGTTTCTCTTTGGGAGTCTTGGACAGTCTCTCCACCACTTCCTGGGGAACATCCATTCCGGGAACCCGGTTCTTCATATACTTGGCCATGCCCGCGGATTTCATGGGAGTAATCCCGGCGAGGATGTGCACCTTCTCGTGCAGGCCTCTTTCTCTTACCCCGGCGAGCCACGTTTCGAACTTTTCCACGTTGTAAATGCACTGGGTCTGGATGAAGTCCACTCCCGCCTTGACCTTTTTGGCCAGTCGAGGCACTCGGAGTTCAAAGGGATCGGCAAAAGGATTGGCCGCGGCCCCGATGTACATCTGGGGCGGATTCAGGATGTCTTCACCGCCCTGAAACTTTCCCTCGTCTCTCATGGTTTTGACCACCTGAATGAGCTGGATGGAGTCCAGATCGTACACATTGGCGGCCATGGGGTGGTCGCCAAAATGGGGGTGATCGCCGGAGAGGCAAAGCATGGTGTCGATGCCGTGGGCATACGCCCCCAGAATATCACTCTGCATGGCCAGCCGGTTGCGGTCTCTCGTGACCATCTGGAAAATCGGGTTCATCCCCTCGTCCTTGAGGATGATGCAGCAGGCCAGGCTGGACATGCGCACCACCGCCGTCTGATTGTCGGTAACATTCACCGCGTCCACATATCCGTGGAGCATCTTCGCTTTTTCGCGGATCTTCTCAGGCACCGCGCCCCTTGGCGGCCCACACTCCGAGGTGACAGCCAAACGACCCGATTCCAAAACCTTTTCCAAAGCGCTCCCTGTTTTCATCACTGCAAGTCCTCTCTGAGAATCCTTCGGGGTCCTCCGTACCCAGCGGTTCTCCAATCTTTGGCAGACAGGATCTCCTCATAGCGATTTTCCAGCCCCAATGCCTTGAGCCGGTCCCAAATGAGTTGCCAAGCACAATCCACGTCGGGACTGATTTCGCATTTTCCGTTTACCGAACCGCCGCAGGGGCCGTTAAGGAGCCGTTTGGAACAACGCGCCACAGGACAAATTCCGCCGGTTACGCCCAGCAGGCAATCGCCGCATCCCTGGCATCGTTCCGACCACACGCCTTGACGCTCCGATGCGCCCATGAACAGGGTGTTGAGCGCGGGAAATACCGGGATCTCCTTGAAACGTCTTGCCACCTCCTGAACCCCGCAGCCACAGGCCATGGAAAGGATGGCCTCCACCCCGTCCACATCGTGAACGAGTTCCTCCACGTATTCCGGATCGCACTGTCTTTCGAGGGTCCTCTCCGTCACCGCCAAGACTTTGCCGCCTTTCATGAACGACATCTGGAGCGCCGAAGACAGCAAGCCCACCTCCTTGCGCCCACCGGCCGCGCATACCGTAACGCACTCGTTGCATCCCACGAGAAGAATACGGCTGTAAGGGTTTACGCATGCCAGGATTTCCTCCATGGGTTTGCGTTCAGCAGTAATCATAGCCTGACTCTCCAATCCTTTCTCACGGGCCGGCTTAAACCGCTGCCGCCCGAGGCCGGGCTTCCAGCGCCGATCTCACCGGGCTTGGCCCGAGACTTCGAATTTTCTCGGTGAATTCCGTTGCCTTTGCCGCAAAAACTTCTCCCATTCCCGCCGACATGGTCATCATCTCCAGCCGCTCTCCGCCGACTCCGATTTCGTCAAGGAGATTCTGCACATAGCGGACGTGCCGCATGGCTTTCAGATTTCCATCGCGGAAATGGCAATCTCCCTCCAGGCATCCCCCGACGTAAACACCGTCCGCACCTTTTTGAAAGGCCCTCATCATATGCGAGGCATCTACCTTTCCTGAGCACGGCACCCGAATAATGTGCACGTTGGAGGGGTAGGAGAGCCGCATGCTTCCCGCCATATCCGCGGCCGTATATGCACAGTAATGACAGCAAAAGGCGACAATGATCGGTTCAAATGACGTCATGAGACAATCCTTTCCAATAACCCGTCCACCCTTGCTGTAAGCTGCGCATCTTCAAACTCCATCAGTTGAATGGCTTTGGCCGGGCATTCGGTTGCACACACGCCGCATCCGTGACAAAGAGAAGGGTCGATTTCCGAATAGCCTTCCGCATTGATGAAGGGTACTCCAAAGGGGCATGCCCGGACGCAGATCAGACAGGCCGCACACTTGTCCCGGTCCACGCGGGCCACCGATGCTCCCAGCGTGATCGTCTCCCTGGCCAGATACGTCAACGCCCTTCCGGCTGCGGCCTGTGCCTGGGCGATACACTCCCGGATTCCTTTGGGGCTGTGAGAGGTCCCCGCCACAAGGAAGCCGGGTACAGAAAGGTCCACGGGTCTTAATTTCACATGGTCTTCCAGAAAGTATCCCGCATCGTTGCGGTTGAGATGAAAAATCGTCGCCAGGTCCTCCGTGCCTTCTTCGTCGGCCACAAAACCCGTGCTCAAGACCAGGCAGTCCGCAGGTATCCGGAACTCCTTGGCCAGGACCGGATCATAAAGCTCCACCTCCACCCGGGAATCCTTTTCAGAGACCCTGGGCCTCCGATCCAGTGTATAGCGAGAAAACATCACGCCCTTTTCCCTCGCCTTCCTGTAATACTCTTCCTGGAATCCGTAAGTGCGCATATCTCGATACAACACACAGACCTGCGCCTCGGGATGGATTTCGAGAATGCGCAAGGCATTCTTCACGGCCGCCTGGCAGCAGATACGCGAGCACGAGGGATTCTCGGGAATCCGCGAACCCACGCACTGAATCATCACGATCTGATTCCACGACTTGACGCGTTCGGGCTCGTCCTCCAAAACGGACTCCATGTCAAGCTGGGTCATGACGGCGCCGTGACTGCCCAGCAGATATTCCTGGGGCCGATTGGGCAGCGCGCCGGT
>CAYVUX010000042.1:10544-13446 GCA_964455075.1 uncultured Desulfobacteraceae bacterium
CGACCCCGTGGTTTATCTCCCGGTAGTTCATCCGGGGGCCGACCTGCAGGCCGGTTTTGAACATGCCGGGCATCCCGCTGTGGTCCACAATCACGCTGCGGGTCATCACCTGAATCTGGGGATGATTGCGGACCTTTTCCGCGAGTTCCGCCAGATAGGTCTGGACGTCTTCACCCTCCAGGGTTTTCCGCACGTGCGTTGCCACCCCGCCGAGCTCCGGAGCCCGGTCCACGAGATATACCTTGACGCCCTGATCCGCGAGACTCAGGGCGGCGTTCATTCCTGTCACCCCGCCTCCCACCACAAGCGCGTCCTTGTTGACGGGAAGCGTGTGCTCTGTCAACGGATGCAGAAGGGCACTGCTTACCACCGACATCCGGATGAGATCCTTTGCCTTTTCCGTGGCTTTGTCGGGTTCTTTTCCGTGGACCCAGGTATCCTGATCCCGGATGTTGGCCATGTCCACGAGGTACTTGTTCAATCCCGCTTGACGGGCCATATCCTGAAAAAGCCCCAGGTGGGTTCTTGGCGAACATCCCCCGATCACGATACGATTGAGGCCTTGGTCTTTGATGGTGGAGCCGATTCGGGCGAGGGACTCCCGGCTGCACCCGTGCCCGACAACCTCGGACACAACAACAGAGGGAAGCCTCGATGCATAGGAAGCCACCCCGTTTACATCGATCACCCCCCCGATATTTCGGCCGCATGCACACACAAAAACCCCGATCTTTGGATCTTCCTCGCTTACATCCCGCTCCGGCGGCAATTCCTCACCCGAACCGAGGCTTTTCGCTTCTTCCGGGGAGAGGCATCCGAATGCCTTGCACGCGGCTGCGCTGGCCTGAACCATGGTCTCCGGGATATCCTTGGGGGATTCAAACAGGCCCGCAACATAGACCCCGGGCTTTGATGTGGCCACAGGATCGAAGGAACCGGTCCTCGCGAATCCGTGTTCATTGATTTCAATGCCCAGCTTTTGCGCCAGTTCCACCGTTTCCCGGGAGACCCGGAACCCCACCGTGAGCACCACCATGTCGAATATTTCTGTTTTGGGGATGTCTGAGTTCTCGGTCATGTAGGTGATTGCGAGGTCGTCGGTACGGGCCACGGGTTCGACCGAGTGGGGCCGGCATCGGACGAGGTTGACGCCGTATTGATCCCGGGCCCTTTGATAATACTGTTCGTAATCCTTTCCGGACGTTCGCATGTCCATGTAAAAAATGACGGTCTCGATGTCGTCGCGGAACCGCTCCTTGGTAACCATGGCTTCCTTCAGGGCATACATACAACAGGCCGAGGAACAGTACGGGACATGATTTTCCCTCGCGCTTCTGGAACCCACGCATTGTATCCAGGCGATTCTCTTGGGTTGGGTTTGGTCAGAAGGTCGAACAAGCTGTCCGGAACTCGGGCCGGAAGCCGAGAGAATTCTCTCGTATTCCAGGCTGGAGACGACGTTGGGATAAGCACCGTTCCCATAGGTTACCAGGATCCGCGGGTCAAAGACCTCCGCCCCCGGAGCCAGAACAACGGCACCCACCTCCAGTTCCGACATCCGCGGCCGGTCATCGGGGATGATCGCCCCCGCCTCGCAAGTCCGGATAAGCTCCTCCACGCTTGAACAGCGGTCCATGTCCACGGAATAGGCTCCCGGCGTGGCCTGGGGATAACGCATGCAGGTAGGAGCGCGACTGTCCAGACCCGGCGTAAATCGAACACACTCCGGAAACCGTTTCAGGCAGTCGCCGCAGGCCGTACACTTTTCCAGGTCGATGTAACGCGGCTCCGTCCTGAGGGAAACACGAAACCGTCCCGCCTCCCCTTCGATTCCCGTCAGTCGGGTCAGGCTCATCAGTTCGACGCGGAGATTGCGCCCGCTTTCGGAAAGGTGCGGAGAAAGGGTGCACAAATCGCAGTTGTTGGTTGGGAAAGTCCGGTCAAGCTGTGTCATCAGGCCCCCGATGGTGGGTTCCTTGTCAATGATGACCACATTTCTACCCGTCTCGGCAAGGTCCAGAGCGGTCTTGATTCCACCTATGCCGCCGCCGACGACGAGTACGCGATTGCTTTTATTGTTATGACGTTGCTCCATCATGTGAGCCCTGCTCTTTGAGATTTCATTTCATGCCCCCGATCGAGACCGCGACACGATCTTTACGCCAGTCCCGCCTCTTCCAAAATGGCAGGAAGACGGTGCTCCCATCCCAGGGTTTGGATCACCACGCCCTGGGACAGCGCTCTCAAAGCGTTGATGGTCTCGCCCGTAATTCGAATACACTCGCGAACCCGGTCCGGCGCCTTCCTGATGCGCCGGATCGTTTCCTCCGAGAGGTGCGCCCCGGGTTCATTGACGGCAATATATCGAGCAATCCCGACGGATTTGAGCAAGAACACAGTGGGAATGATCGGCACCCCCAGGGACCCGGCGCGTTCCATAAAAGATTCGAAATATTTCAGGTCAAACACCGCAGGGGATATGAAAAAAGCAGCCCCCGCCTCCACCTTATTCTTGGCTTTCTTAAGCTCCGTTTCGAGGCCCTTGTCGTCCACGGAGGGTCCGATCATGCTCCCGGCGATGAAACTGGGGCTCCCCTTCAGCTCGAGTCCGGCCAGATCCACCCCTTGTTCAAGCTTCCGAATAGCCCCCAGCAGCTCCTCTTCTCCGAGGTCCTGAACCGGTACCGCATCCGGATGATCTCCGTAGCTCATGTCGCCCCCGCCTGCAACGACCACGGCGTGAATCCCGAGGACGTGGGCGGACAACAGTTCGGCCTGAAGAGCGATTCTGTTGCGATCCCTGCAGCAGATGTTGATGATAGGCTCAAGCCCCTGCTGCCGCATCAGAGCACCGGCTCCCAGGGCGCTCATTCGCATCACGTCTCTTTCCAGATCAGGGATC
>CAYVUX010000043.1:0-13389 GCA_964455075.1 uncultured Desulfobacteraceae bacterium
GCTAAGTCCCGAAAATACGGCGCCCTCCCGCCAGTCATACGAAAAAGCCCCCGCGTCCCTATGGGGCAATGTGGAGCTTCGGTGGATCTTATAGCTCTTTACAGAGGAGAGACTTAGCTCATCCTTGGAAAATCGGCATAGTGTTGCCTACCGCCATACTCCAAGCGGGGGTTGATTGGATCGGGAAGGGTTTTGAGCGAATCCGGCCCGCCTTCGGGCTCAGGAGGAAGCTGGCGCATCTTCTGTAGGGATCAACCGCGAACAGCCCCGGAAGGGCTTCGGGGCCGTAGAGAATATCTTCAGGAGGAAAATGCCGGAAGAACCGGTGCGGGCTTGGGGGCGTTCCAGAAACCTCCGGAGGAATGACGGACGGATTCGTTGAAAGGCCCTTGCCGATCCGACGCAATGGCGTTGCGAGCCTCTCCTCGCGGTTTACATTCCCATCTTTTCCGCTCCCTTCGCGCGCAATGGAGGCTTCTCCTTCCAATTAAGACATAATCCATGAGAAGGCATGTCTTCATGGAGTTCACAAAATCTCTTTAGAGAACGGAAACGGTTTCGCGAGCGATTTAGGAGATGTCAACGCTCTTGATGCCTTCCAGGCTTTCTTGGATCCTCTCGTCGAACCGGATGTGTACCGAATGGTCGTCAAAAGTGTGGCTGCGAATTCCCACCACGCGTCCGTTTACGTTGAACTTCCGGTCGGAGGCCTCCCTGCGAACTAAAAACTGAAGGTTTACAGGGCGTCCAATCAATTGACGCGCTGTCTCGTCCTTTGAGATTCTCAATGAGACGGCCAAGCCGTTGGGCGATAGATTGATGACGCCTCCCTTGAATGCCTTCCCGAGAGATTCGCCGGAAGGGTTGAGTATCTGAACCAGGGTATGCCCGGAAACCGTAATGCGCTTATCCGCCCTTCGCTCCAACCTCTTCTTTTTCAAGAGGTCCGGCAAACCCTCCAACCTGAGACAATATTCCCTGATCTTTGAATCGAGCCCCGGGACATTCTCCTTCAGGCGGAGGTAATCGGCCTGATTCAAATAATGAAGCCTAAGTGCTGAAAGCGCTTTCACGGAAGTTGTATTTACCGTGTATGAGAAGAAAGCCTCCTCGCCGGCAAAGTTTGCAGGGCCGAGCGTCCTGAGAGAGACTTCTCGGCCGCCCTGGGAAAAGGTCACCTGCACATTTCCATGATCGATGAAGTACAGATTTTGATTGCTTCCTCCTTGTGCAAATACAGAGTCTCCGGCGTTATAGGAAGCCTCCTTCATGGCATAAAAAAGCGCGTTTGCCTCTTCAGGCGTAAGGCTTTCGTAAAGTTGTGCCCATACTTGCCGATGAATCGGGTCCATGGCCTTGGCTTTTCCCTGTTCAATGATTTCCGCCGATTTGGTAATCTCGTTAAGGGCCATGGGGTCCACCTCGAAGATCCGGTCCCTCAGCTCTTCCGCCTTCTTGAAGTCCTTTCCTTCAGCATGTTTGACGATCATGTTATAAAGCAACTGAACCGCAGCTTTCTTGTCGCCGTCCCGCATGTACTGATCCAGGAGCTCCTCCTCGGACGAAGCATTTGCTTTCGTGTCCTTCAGAGGGATACTTTCATCCTCCTCATCGGCAGGGGACACATCCTCCTCCCTTTGCAGCCAGGCACCCAGGGAGCCTCGATTTTTCCTTAACACGGAGCTGCGGAGCTCTTCCGGGAGTTGACTCAAGCACCTGTTCAACGCATCGACTACCGTGCGGTGGGATTCCCCGCCTCCCGCATTCAATCCTTCGCAAAGCCTTTGAGAGATCATTTCCACGGCCCGATACCTCTCGTTTTTCACAAGCTGTCTCACCGCCTCAGGCAGAAATTTGAGCAGATCCGTTTCAAACAGCACATCCAGATTGCCTTCGGCGAGCCTCTTGAGATTTTCTCGAACCCGACTCATGAAATCCTCTCTACGCTATTGGCACATTCTGAGAACCGCGCTGATTGCATGCATCATCGTCCAGGGCTTCAGCGAATTGTTTGGCGAACTTCCTGTCGGACAGGTCCCTTCCTTGTTGGTGAGAACCGACGCAATGAGACGCCCGTCGAATTGCATGAGACCGTGGAAGGAAGAACGGCCTAGGGATTGAACGATCCGAGGGATTCGGATGTTTTATGACACAGCCGGGCAAGCAATGCCAGGGCGTTTTCTGCAGCCTCGGTTTTCATGGTGCCCATTCCGCAGGCAGGAGTAAGTATGGATCTGCGGGCAATGCTCTCCGGATCTATTCCCCAATCTTGCAACCGGCGAATTCCTTCCTCGAGCTTTTCAAGAAGGGCTTCGACCGTTTCTTCACCGGTAAAATCGGCGGTGGGGACCATCCCCCAGGCTATGGATCCGCCGGTTCTCAAAAATCTACCAATCTCGGTGGAATAAAGCAAGAAATAGTCCATGTATTCAAAGGCGTCGAAATTGATAATATCCGGCCCGGCTTCTGCGATCATGGCCCAGTCTGTGTTTCCGCAACAGTGGATTCCCACATACGCCTCGGAGTGTTGACGAACATAGTCGATAACGGTTCGAAGCATCTCAATAACTTGATGCCGCTCAATCGGCGAGAAAGCGGATCCGAAACCCGAGAGATAGGGCTCATCGATAAAGAGGATCACTTCCTTCCCTGTCTCGCGGAGCCTCCGAATCTGCCAAAGGGCCTTTATAGCCAGCCCCTGAACCAGGGCTTCGGAAAGCTCATGGTTGTGGAGAACCGGTTTGCCGTCTGTGTCGGGGATTCCTGCAAGGAAAGTCACCGGTCCGACCGTTTGCCCTTTGACAAACCGGATCGCTTGCGGGCCTCCTCCGTCCATGAGTTCGATCATCTTGTAGAATCCGGGGGCGTATTCCTCGGTTATGGCGAAATGCTCCAAGTCCTGGCTCAAAAAATGCTCGTAAAAGCGAACAAGCTCGGATTCCGCACCCTTTTCCGTGGAAATCGCCAGAGCCCTCTTTTCCTCAACCACTTCCAGCCTGGGCATTCCTTCGCTGTATTGAATGCTCATATCCTCCAGGGGGCTTCGTCTCACGAATTGCGGCCAGAATGGGATCGCAAAGGAATCGAGAATGGTTCGGCAGGTGTGCTCCACATCCAAGAAGGGGACGCTCCCGACCCCGGTTGCCGAGAAATCAAATATTGGGTTTCTGTCAACCATGTGTGGACTCCTGAAGCTTTGAGAGCCAGTTCTCCAGGATGGCGATCATCTTCTCTTTCCTCTTGCTCGGAGGCGGTTCATCCCGGGTTTCAGATTTTTTTTGCATCTTGTCCATGGCCCTCAACTCCGCAAGCCGCTCCAAGGATCGGGTGTCATCCGGGTTTTTCATTAGAACCTGTTCATAGGTGCTTATAGCCTCCTCTCTCTGTCCTTGTCGAAAGTAGATCTCGGCAAGAGTGGGAGTGGCCAGGTCGGCGAGGCCTTCTCCCACTTGGATCAGAGTGGGCTCCTCCAACAATTCATAGGAGTCTGAAAGGGCTTCCTCCTGCGAATCGGCCATGGTGGAAAGAAGTTCAGAAGCCTCCTTATCATCGGGATAGTGTGCAACATACTTCGCCAGGACCTCAACAGCCTCTTGCGCTCTTCCTTGACTCGCGTACAGCTCCCCCAGACGCCTGAGGGCGGGCGCCAGACGGTCCATCTCCGAAACAACTTTTTCCAGTTCCTTCTCTGCACGGCCTAGGAACCCGACATCGATGTAAGCCTCCGCCAAGAGGTTTCTCAAATGGACATCAGCAGGAAAATATTCGAGAATCCGGAGGCAGTACTGGATAACTTCCTTGCTTCGACCTTCCCGTTGCATCTCTTCCAGGATGATGAGCGCCGTACTTATAGAAGGACCCTGACTCAAGATAGCGCCGAAAACGTCATTGACTTTTGTCATAACTTCCCGACCCCCTTTCGGATTTCTTGCCTTGGCCCACGCCGCCAGCCTTGCGGGAGGGGTTCATGGATTCGCGTTCCATATCGCCGCGGGTACCGAAACGATATATCACCTCGTTGTCTTTGACCATCCCCAGTTCTCCTCGGGCCATGCGTTCCACGTACTCCATGTCTGTGCTGAGACGCCGAACTTCTTCCGTCAGGGCGCGGTTTTCGTCGGTCAGCCGCTCGATCTCGGCCAGCGAAGCCTGGCGTTCCATTTCTCTTTGACAAAGCTGAAGGAGGCCCTGTTTCCCAAGTGCAAGCCAACCGGCCAACACCGCAAGAAAGGCGAGAATGGTCAAGACGTATTTCCAATTTTGCTTCTTCTGAATGTCCAAATCAGTCTTCCTTGTCTGCTTTCCAATGGGCGGCGATGATGATGGAACGGATGCCTGCGCTCTTGGCCAGGTCCATCGCTCTCACCACCTTGCCGTGAGAGACCTGTTTGTCCGCCTGCAGCAGCAGGGAAACGACACCTTCCTTGCTCACTCGATCTTGCAGTATGTGAAGAAGGTCGTTTGGATGGATCTTCTCTCCTGCAACATACATTTGTCCCGCCTGATCCATCAGCAGAATTACCCGGTTCACATTTTCCTGGTACTGCCTCATGCCGATTTCAGGCAATCGTATGGGAACGCCGGAGGCCATGTGAAAATTGGAGGTGAGAAGAAAAAAAATCAGGAGCAGGAATACAATGTCAATAAGCGGCGTAATGCCGAGACGGGGCTCTTCTTCCATTTCTCTGCGAAAACGCATGGTCTTTTGACTTCCCGCCGTCCGCTTGTCCGCCTGAGGCGGACTCATTTGTGAATCGGAAACTCCCAAGCGCCCAAAAGTGATTTGTGGATGGGCATAGGCTAGGCTTCCGGTTCGGTGTAATTCTCCATGAGATCGACGAGTCGAATGGAGCTCTCTTCCATCTCAAAAATCAAGGCGCTTGCCTTGTCTTTCAGGAAGCGATAGCATACAAGTGTTGGGATCGCCACGCACAGGCCGGTGGCGGTCGTGATTAGGGCCTCCGCGATGCCTCCCGCAAGCGGCGCTGCGTGGGCAATGCCCTGAAGCGATATGGCATTGAATGTCTTGATCATTCCGGAAACCGTGCCCAGCAACCCGAGGAGGGGGGCGAGGTTGGCGATCGTGGAGAGGATTCCCACGTTTTTTTCCAGGATGGAGGCCTCCCTGCTGCCCCTCTCTTCTATGGACTCTTTGACAAGCCACATTCCTTTCTTTGCGTGCTTCAGGCCGGCCATGAAGATTTTCGCAATGGAAGAGTTGTCGCTCTGGCACAGAAAGATCGCCTCGGAGATTTTTCCTTTCTTAAGGAGCTCTTCCACGTGCATGATAAAGCCTTCCGGCAAAATATGTTTTCGCCTGAGAAACCAGAGGCGCTCCAAGAAGACAGCCAATGCCACAATGGAGCAGAGGATGATGGGGTACATGAGAAGACCGCCCTTCTCCATTAACTCCAGCATAGCATCTCTCCCTGCTTTTTCATGGCCTTTACCATAGCGTTAGGGCTGCGAGATTGTCAAGGACAGCGAACTGTCGGGCAGTGGAAGACACAAGGGAAACTTTCTCTTGACCGGATGCAAGAATTTATAAATAATATTAAGATGTTCGGCAATTTTCAAGCATAAAACGAGGAGACGGGTTGAGTGCACCTGGGAGGCTGTTGGGAAGCACCCGGACGCAAGGCTTCCGCTGCCCTGAGGATTGAGACGTCCTTACAGCACGAGACTTTTGGAAAATGCTCGATTTTGCTCCAGGTGCCTGTCGGAGTACCGGTGCGTTTTCCTCCGGCCTGCCTGAATCCGGGTGAGCACCGTCAAAGGCGATGAGGGATTGAGGATTTCCGAGGAGAAAAAGGACGCCAAAAACGGAAAACCCCGACTGCCCACGCGGCCTCGGGAAGACTTCCTGAGAGACCTGCGCTCGCTTTCCGGGCGGGAGACCATCAATCTCGTCCTTGAACAGGATCGGCCTCGCGAGCTGGTTCGGCGACTATCCCCCGAGGATTTCTTCTGGCTGGTGAAGAAAGCAGGTGATGAGGATTGCCTTCCCCTTCTCGAATTGGCCTCCGACGAGCAGTGGCAATATCTCCTGGATCTGGAAATCTGGAAGAGGGACCGGCTGAGCCTGGACCGGAACATTCAGTGGATCACGAGGCTCTTGGAAGCCGATCCCAAGAGGCTGGCGAGATGGATGTTCAGCCATGGGGAATCCATGGCCTTTTTTTTGGTTTTCAAGGAGGTCCAGGTAAAGGTCAGACAAGAGGACGATCCCGCGGAGGCCGGGAATGGCTTCTTCACCAGTGACGGTGTTTTCTATGTAAGGGTTCGCCGTGAGCGGCACGGGCAAGTCGTTCGAGAGCTTCTCCGGGTCATGGCCCACCAAGACCACCTTCGCTATCAAGCCCTTCTCGCGGGAGCCTCGAGTGTCCTGCCCGCTGAGCTGGAAGAGGAAATGTACAGGCTCAGAAATGTTCGCCTGGCCGAGCGCGGGTTTTTGCCCTTCGAAGAGGCGGTATCCATTTATGCCCCTCTGGAGTCCTCCGGGCTCAAGCCGACCTATTCCGTTCAAAGGGAGTTCCCGGGTCCTACCGATGAGGGGGCGACGAGCTCCGCTCCGTTATTGCCGTTTTTTCAAGCTGATGAGAACAGCCTGTTGATGAAGCTGGCGGAAACTATGAAAGACCATGATTTTTTGGATCGAATTCGGCTTGAATTCGCGGGGCTTTGCAATCAGGTGCTTTCTGCGGACGGTGTGAGGATAAACGAACTGGAAGACCTTGTGGATACGTGCAAAAAGGCCGCCGGGTATGTGAATGTGGCATTGGAACAACTGTGTGGAGAAGATGTTTCCCTCGCCGGAGAGGTTCTCAAGGAACATTCCCTGAAATTGGTTTTCCGGGCGGGCTTTACCATGGCTTTAAAGGTGAAGTGGGAGGCCGAGCGCTGGGTCAAGGAAAGCTGGTTTGCGCGTCAGGATCTGGGATTCGAATTCTGGGGGGATGAATGGGGCGGGGTTCTGGAAGGGCTTACAGGGGGGAAACCCGTGTTCTATGAAGGTTCGGCGGGGGATCAAACTTTCAAACATTTTGAAAGGCTTGCCGAACTGAGAAGGTGTAAGATGGCCCTGAAACGCTTGCGCGTTCTGGATGGGCTTTTGGCCGTACTCTGGGAAAGCTACAAAGAAGACTTTAAAATGTTGAAAGCACCGGGATCGGATTTTGCCTTTTATCCGATGCTTTTCAATCTCTGGGCTCGAACGCTTCTGAACCTGGAACCGGGCCTAGGGGGGGTTTCCATAGAAGAGGCCAGAGAGTTTTTTCGCGTGCTCAGAGAGAAGGACGCAGGTCTTCCTTATCAAATGACCGGATATAAGACGGGGTTCGTAAACGATTTGGCGGGCTGCGCCCGGCAAATCGACCCTCAGGATAGGGCCGAGCTCGAGGACGCCCTGCTGGTTATTTGGGAGGGTTTCCGTGAGGATTATCAATGGGTGCCTACCGAATCCATCGACCCCAGGTTCGGCGAGTTTATTTCGATTTCGCCTTCTCGGTGATTTCCTCTACCGTAAGACATGCCGTTGCGGTCTTGCCCCACAAAGAAAAGGTCCCTTCCTCGGGGTAGGGCTTGATTTGAAGGTACCCCTCGTCCATCAGGTTCTTCAACGCTTCCACAGGCAACGTGTGGCCGTTGAGGGCGACCGTTTTGTTGCCTTGTTTCCCTGAAATGAGTTCGTCAAGCTTTCTTATTGTCGTCATGATTCGTCCTCCTTTTCAACCGGTTCAATGCACTGAATAAGATCAGCTTTCTTCTCTTCTATGATCGGATTTCCTGCAGAACAAAAACCAGATACGAAACCGCAAAACAAACCAGGGTGATGGCTACGAGCACGGTCATGTGCGGGAATACGATGATCGCGCTTTGCAGGAAAGACAAAGGGTTCTGGAATCTCGAGGCAAGAAGCCGTTCCATGGGGCCGCGCATAACAAAGCTGCGCGTTGTCTTGCGCATAGGATCAACGATGACTCCTGTGGCGTCGGAGTAAAGCACCATCGGGGAAGTCAGGGCGATCATTTTCTTGACTTGGGCATGCCTAAGGATCACCTCGGGCCTTGTTTCCTTCTGTGGATCTACTGGCGCCACGGCATTGGCCACCACATCGGCCCCAAGGGAGACAAAAAAGGACAAGAATATCCACAGGGCCACCGAAGCCAGCGCCGAGGTGGCGATGCTCCTGAAACAAATGGAGAAAAGGATGGCGAGTCCCAGCCAGAAGGAAATGTAAAAAATGCTGATAACGAGGTACAGGAGAACCCGGGAGGCCTCTTCAATTCCAGGGACGACACCCACGAGCACAATCCCGAAACCGCTGATGATCAGGACGATGGAAACGAGCATGATGGAAATAGTCGTCACTCCGGCCAGGAACTTGCCGTTAATCACCGCATCACGGTAGATCGGCTGGGATACGAGCTTGATCAATGTCCCGTGGCCTCTCTCGCGGTTTATGGAGTCGAAACCCAGCACAAGCCCTATGAGCGGACCGAAAAAGCCCACAAATTCAACCATGGAAAAAAGGGTTCCAGTGGTGTTGAAAAGCATCAGAAAAGGGAACTTGGTGTTTGCAAGGCCTTCAGGATCCTCACGAAGACTGACCCCTACCATATAGCTGGTGATGAAGCTCACCATGGCAATAAGGGCGAAAAGGATGACGAACCGGTAGCTGCTGAAATGATCGGAAAGTTCCTTTTTACAGACCGTGTAAACTCCGTGCATGGTTCATCCCTCCTGGAAGTACTTCATATAAACCTCTTCCAATGAGTATTCCCTTTCACCCAACCCGAATGTCTCATTGGCCAGGTCCTCTAGAGTTCCTTCGGCAACCATTTTCCCACGAATCAGGATCCCCACCCGGTGAGAAATCCTCTGGACCTGATACAGATTGTGAGAAGATACCAGAACGCTCAACTGCCTGTCCTGGTTCAGGGACTGAATGAGCTCGATCATCCGGGAAGCCCCTTCGGGATCCAAACCGAGGGTCGGTTCGTCCAGGATCATGAGCCGGGGATCTTTGATAAGCACTTCAGCTATCCCGAGACGCTGCTTCATCCCTCTTGAAAAGGCTGCCACTTTCTTGTCTGCTTCGGCCCCGAGGCCAACCAGATCAAGGAGGTCATGGATCTTTTCGGTCAAAGACTCCTCCTGCAGGCTGTTCAGCTTGGCTATGTATTCCAGGCTCTGGAATGCATCCAGATCCCCGTAAAATCCTACATTCTCAGGCAGGTAACCCACCAGACGCTTGACTTGAATGGGCTGGCGCACAGGATCCAGACCGCAGACCCGCACCGTTCCCGCCGAAGCCCTGGTCAGGCCAAGGAGCATGAGAATCGTTGTGGTTTTTCCCGAGCCGTTCGGCCCCAAGAATCCGAAAATTTCCCCCTTTTGTACGGAGAAACTCAAGCTGTCTACCGCATTCTGGTGGTTGTACCGCTTCGTCAAGTTCTCGGTGACAATAATCGGCTCCGCATTTTCCATACTATCGCCTTCCCAATCGGATGAAAAGAAACACAAGACCGACCACGACCAAGACAATGATACCGATTCCAATCCAACCCCATACGGTGGAGGCCTTGACGGTGACGCGCATCTCCAGGTGCTTGGAGGCCTTCCCGCCATCGACTCGAAGGCCCACGGAGTAGTCACCCACGAGCGCCTCTTCCGCGGGCGTGATGGAAACCTCCACCTGCTTGAGTTCATCGGGGGGAAGGGTGGGGATGGACTCGGGAGTGAACTTCACTTTCCAGTTCTCCGGCTTGAGAGAGAGAAACTCCAAATTGTCCAACGGGGCTGAGCCGCTGTTTTGCACATAAATCGATAGGTTTGCTTCCTCTCCCCGCACCGCCTCCAGGGAGAGGAGTCCGTCGGGTGTGCCTGCTTCCAGTTTGTAAGTCCCGGTCAGGGTGACAATGAGCTCCGCCTCATTCTCCGTCTCCGGCGAACCCACGCGAACCGTGACGGGGTAATCTCCGGGCTCGGCTTTCGGGTGAGGAGAGACCTCCACGGCTACAGTCTTCCGCTGACCGTCTTTCAGCCGGAGACTCGAGATGAACTTGTCTTCATAGGCGGGTTTGAAGTTGATTGTCCAGTTTTCCGGGCCTTGTGCTCCGAGATTGAACACGGCTTCTTTGCGAAGCTTGTTTTCCACTTCCAGCGAGAATTCAAATTTGGCGTCCGTTGGACCGCGAAGAACGGGATAGGATGTGATGATTTCCACGCCTTCCTTTGTGGTTTCTTCCACCTTTTCCTTGACTTCCACGGTTATCTCGGCGTCGGATGCAAGCTTTCCATCCCGGGTTTGTGCGGCGATTACGAACTTGTATCTGCCGGGACTTATACCTTTCTCCGGGTCCAGCTCAAGGGTGAGGCTCTTGGACTTGTCGCTGTCCACGTGCACTCCCGTCACGGCAAAGCTGTAGGTCTTTACCTGGGCTTTCCAGCCCTCGGGAACGGACGGAACGGATATGTCGATATCTTCGCCCCGCCTTCCACGGTTGGAAACGTTCAGGTCGATGCTGGCGTCTTCCCCCTGGGAAATGACAATCCCTGTGTATTCCGGCGAAACCGAAATTTCCCTCTCTTTAAGAGGCTTCCTTTCCTCTCCGTGGGCCGGTGGTCCGAAAAAAACCAGCGTCCAAAGGAGTGTGACAGCAATAAAAGGCGTCAACCGCAGTAAACCTTCCCGCTTTGATCTCATAAATGCCCCTCCTTTAATCATCCTGACCCTTGGAATGCCTTTCCAGGGTGTCCATGCTGTAACCGGCCTTCTGGTAGTTGTCAAGAGCGCGGTTTTTCAGGGTGCTGTTGCCGGTCTTTTCGGAGTGCTTATCCGCCAGTTCCGCAGCGTGGCTCCACATCCCCTGTTTTTCAAACTCGCCGATGCTTTTCTCCGTCCTGAGGTGGTCTTCGGGAACATCAACCATTGCAGCGCGGCACCGGGATATGATTTTTCTGAGCTTCTGTCCGCAGGAAGGGCACACCTCCAGGGGTGGTTCATGCAGGCCCTGCAAAACCTCGAACGGACGCGTGCACTTCCTGCAGCCTTGACCTGGACCCATGCACTCGTATTCATAAATAGGCATGATTGCACCTTTCGGCCCGGGAATCTCCGGACACCCGAAAAATCGTATCTTAATTTAATAAAAAAAAATGGATTTGTAAAGGGCTCGTTGGTTTCCTCACGATAAAATGGACATTCTGCGTACCAGCCGCACCTGTTCCCGGGGCTCTCCGCCTCGATCCGGCTGAGAAAACACTTGACTTGGCCTCTGCGGTCTGGTTTATATTCCCGCCATCCATTCCCAGCAAGCGTGCTGAGAAGACCGTCAATCCCTTCGCGTGGTTGTCCGTTGAATCTCATGGCGACTAGCCCAAATGAAACCTGCTTGTGGCTCGGACTTTACCTCATCCCGGGTTTGGGAAACGCGGCCTTCAGAAATCTCATCGAGTCCTTCGGCAGCGCAAGGGAAATCCTCCGGGCGGATCTCAAGGATTTGGTCTGCGTGAAGGGGCTCCGCCGTGAGGTCGCGCGCCGAATAGCGGACAGACAGTTCGCCGAGGATCCGGAGTTGGAGCTGCGAAAGGTCGAAAAAGCGGGAGGCCGGGTTCTCATCTATACCGACGCCGCCTATCCGGCACCGTTGAGGGAAATCCCCTATCCGCCGATGGTTCTCTATGTCCGGGGGAAGCCGTTGTCTTGGAGCGATCCCATGGTGGCGATAGTCGGCTCGAGGAATGCCACCCACTACGGTCGAAAGACCGCGCACCGGCTCGGACGGGGTCTTGCTCACAGGGGCATAGGCGTGGTGAGCGGACTGGCGAGAGGGATCGATTCCGCCGCCCATGCGGGTTGCCTCGCAGGGAACGGGTTGACCGTTGCGGTTCTCGGGACCGGCATTGACCGGGTATATCCCTTTGAGAACAAGCGGCTTTTTGATCGGATCCTTGAGACGGGGGTTGTGATTTCCGAATTTCCTATGGGGAGTCCACCGGAGCCCAGGAATTTTCCCATACGAAACCGGATAATCAGCGGTCTGAGCCGGGGGGTTGCGGTGGTGGAGGCCTCGAAAAAGAGCGGGTCGCTGATTACGGCTTCTCTCGCTCTTTCACAGGGCAGGGAGGTGTTTGGTGTCCCGGGGAGCATTGATTCGTTCAAAAGCACCGGTACCCATTATCTGATCAAGCAAGGGGCCAAACTCATCGAGAACGTGGACGACATTCTGGAGGAAATCGGCCTGGAAGGAAGGTCGGGCGAGCCCAATGGGCGGCGGACGAACGATTCGACCGGGAACATCCCTATGGACGAACCCGAGTCCAAGATCTATGAAGTCATGGGGGAATATCCTATGCATATGGATGAAATCGTGCGGGTGAGCGGTATGGGTGCGGAACAGGTTTCAAGCCTCCTCATGAGAATGGAGTTGAAGGGGATCGTCAGGCAGATCCCGGGAAAGATCTTTGTGCGGTGAGCTTTCCCAGCCTGGTGTCCATGCGGAAATGCTTTTCGGACACTTGTGAGTTTCCCGGTTAGAATCAGAAGATGACCAGATGGCTTTCGGATACGAACCATTTGAATCCCGGAATCGGACAGCCTCCGACGGGAAAGCGGTGAAGGTTTGACACGTGGCAAAAGGCAAAACAGCACAAACAGAGGGAGCCGGGAAACGTCCTGATGCATCCGGCAAGCACTTGGTGATCGTCGAATCGCCCGCCAAGGCCAAGACGATCAACAAGTATCTGGGGCGGGATTACGTGGTTATGGCCTCCGTGGGGCATGTCCGGGATTTGCCCGACAGGAATCCGAAAGGGGTCAAGGATCCCGTGCCGGGGGTCGACGTGAACAAGGATTTTCAGCCTACCTATCAGATCATCAAGGGCAAAAGAAAGAATGTATCCGACCTGAAGAAGAGTGCGAAAAATGCAGCCGGGGTCTGGCTTGCAACGGACATGGATCGCGAGGGGGAAGCCATCGCATGGCATTTGGCCGAAGCACTCGGCTTGAGATGGGAGGAAGTCAGGCGGGTGGTGTTCAATGCCATTACCAGGGAGGAAATCAAGAAGGCTTTCAGCAATCCCAGGACCATCAACCTCGACAAAGTCAACGCGCAACAGGCGCGGCGGATCCTGGACAGAATTGTGGGATACCAGGTTTCTCCGCTTCTGTGGAAGAAGGTGGCAGGCGGCTTGAGCGCCGGCCGTGTTCAGTCGGTGGCTGTCCGCCTGTTGGTGGAAAGGGAGCGTGAGATCGAGGTATTTATTCCCGAGGAATACTGGAAGGTGACGGGATATTTCACCGCCGATACAGACCGAAGCGGTGAACTGGCCGAACTGTGGCGGGCCTGGCTTGCCGACGTACCGCAGAGGCGAAAAGGGGCGAAG
>CAYVUX010000044.1:0-13382 GCA_964455075.1 uncultured Desulfobacteraceae bacterium
TCTGGATCCCGGCTCGCGCCCGTTTCACGGGGCTTGGCCGGGATGACGAATTGCGGCGAAGTCGCATTTTCGCCGGCGCCCACATCACGGTGGGTGACTCAGCCCCCCAGGATTTCCGAAAAAGCTAGGCCGCCACAGCCGCCGAACGCTTTGCGCTCGCCCGGAAATAGACCGTGAGCACCGCCACCATCGCCACCCCGATCACATTCCAGACGGCGATTTGCGGGATGGTAAGCGGCATGGCCACGAGAAGCGCCAGCCTTTCATGGATCTTCAGTTCCCGGAACACGTACCCGCACGCCCCGCCGGCCAGGGCCCAGATTCCTACAAACGACAGGGCGATTGCCAGAGCGGCCTTGGCCGGGTCCGCATCCACCAGAAGGATATCCGGCCTGTATATCACGTAGAACGGGACCACGAATTTCGCGATTCCCACCCGAAATCCCACCAGGGCCGTCTTGAACGGATCCGTGCCCGCCACCCCTGCAGCGGCATAGGCGGCCAGCGCCACGGGGGGCGTGATGGTGGAAATGACCGCATAGTAAAAGACGAACATGTGCGCTGCAAGAGGCGGCACCCCCATCTGGACCAGCACAGGGGCCACGATGATCGCCACAAGGAGATAGGCCGCGGTCGTGGTGATGCCCATCCCGAGCAGTATGGACGCCAACATGGCAAGCAGGAGAAGAATCGGGAGGCTTCCGTGGGCGATTTCCACCAGAAGGTAAGAAAGCTTCAGACCGAGGCCCGTGAGGGTGAGGATCCCCACGACGATTCCGGAACACGCACACGCCGCCGCGATGGGTAGCACGGCCCTCGCACCGTTTTCCAGGGCCCTGAGAATGTCTTTCGGGCTCATTCGGGTGTCCTTTTGCAGAGCACTGATCAGCACGACGGCGATGATGGAGTAAAATCCGGCTTTCATGGCCGTATATCCCATGACCAGCATCGCCACCAGAACAACGATAGGGAGCAGAAGGTGCCCCCTCCTTCTGAGTACCGGCCAGAGCCTCGGCAGCTCTTCTTTCGGCTGCCCTTTGATGCCGTGCCGGACGGATTCAAAATGCACAATGATATAGACGGAGAGAAAGGAAAGCGCCGCGGGGATGAAGGCAGCGATGCAGACGGTAATGTAGGGCCTTCCGATCACGCTGGCTATGATAAAGGCGGCAGCGCCCATGAGAGGCGGCATGATCTGCCCGCCCGTGGAGGCCGTCCCTTCAATCCCAGCGGCCAGCACCGGCGGAAAGCCCATCTTCTTCATGAGGGGGATGGTGACGGAGCCGGTGGTCACCACGTTTCCCACGGCGCTTCCCGAAATCGAGCCCATGGCCGCGCTGGATACGACAGAGACTTTTGCCGGGCCGCCGGTCTTGTCTCCCGCGATGGCGCTTGCCGCCTGCATGAAGAATTCGCCCACCCCGGAGTTCACCAGAAAGGCGGCAAAGATCACGAACACCGCAATAAAGGTCGCCGATACGCCGAGGGGTACGGTGAACAATCCCTCGGTGCTCAGGTACGTATAAGAAATGAAGCGGGAGACATCCATTCCGGCGTGGGTGATATAGGGCAACTTGATATACGAGCCCAGGAAGCCGTACGCAATAAAAATGATGGTGATGATGGGAAGGGCCCAGCCCATGATCCTACGGGTCATATCCAATACCAGGATAATCAGGATGGACCCGAGGACGATGTCGAGATCCGTGGCTGCGCCCGCCCGCTCGTACAAAACGTAGTAAACCACAAAGGCGATGTTTCCGCAGCAGATGAGCGCCCCGATCGATGAAAAGAAATTGATGACTTGTTCCCATCTCTTGCTGAAAGGCTTATTCCTGAAGGGATAAATGTAAAAGGTCAGGATCAGCGCCAGGGCCAGGTGAATGGACCGCTGTTGGAGTGCCGGGAATCTTCCGAATCCCGACGTGTAGAGATGAAACAATGCCATGAAGACGGCGGTGAATGACACGAAAAGCGCGGTCTTTTTCCCTGAAATCTTATTTGTCATCGGATCGTATCCTTTTTTTCATGGAGGCGAACCCAGTTCTTTCGATGACTGCAATCCGGACAATGTCCCCCCCTTCCGCCTCATCGTAGAGGGAAACCCAGTGTCCGTTCAGGAATAGCATGTGCCTGGACAAGTGGCCTGCAAAAAAGCTGATTTCATTCATGCGCCGGTTGTAGCCGGAAATCCTCATCGTGCCGGGCGCGACGAGTTCCTGCTTTTCTCCCTTGTCGTAGCCGGCATAGGGCGCCCGGTATATCGTTTCCTTGAAAACCAGCTCCAACCTTTTCCCCACTTCGAAATGGTCGGCGACCGGGAGCCCCTCTACGGAATTGATGAACACGACCCACACGTTGTCGCCCGGTTCGGCCGGCTTTTCAACCACCGTTTTTTTCTTATTCTCCACCCGTATGGTCAAATAGGGACGGGAGCGGAACCCCACGACGAGAACCGACGCAAAGATCAGGACGCACCCTACGGCCAAGACAATCCACCGCTTCGCGTTCATGGGCTTCCCCACCGGCCCCAAATCCCGCACAAGACCCCCATGGGAAGCACGCCGGTACTCAAGCGGCTTCCCACGAAGATCCTTTCGGCCGGTCTATTCAAGCAGTCCTTCCTCCTTCCAGAATTTTTCCGCTCCGGGATGCCAGGGGATGGACATTCCCTTGGACATGCTCTCCGTAGTCAACGTTTTCGCCGTCGCATGGCACTGCTTGAACTCGTCCAAATGATCCTTGCACACCGTCTTGACAATCTTGTAGGCAAGGTCCGCATCCAGGTCCTTATAGGTCACCACGAGGCCTACCCATTTGAGTGCGGGGGTGTCGGTCTTAATCTTGGGATAGGCGCCGGCGGGAATGACAGAGGCCGTGTAGTACGGATATTTTTTCGTGATCTTTTCCATCATGTCTTGTTCGATGGGGATGAGCCTGCACTTCCTCAACGTGCACAAATCGACGAACGTGGAAGCCGGGGTGCCGATGGTGTACATGGCGGCATCAAGCGTCTTGTCCTTCAGGGCCTGGGACTGTTCCGTCGCCGAAATGAACTGGGCCTGCACGTCATCGTAGGTAATGCCGTATTCCCCCAGAATTTTCTCCGACATGTTTGCGCTTCCGCTTCCCGGAGGACCGAAGCCGACCTTCTTCCCCTTGAGGTCTTCCACCTTGTGGATGTCGGTGTCAGCACGGGCGATGATCAAGAGATCGATACCCCAGAAAGAGAAGAGGCCCCGGATGTCGGCCGGAGGTTTGCCCTCGTAGATACCCGTGGAACTGTGCGCAAAATATGCGACACTGGGCATGACCATTGCGAGGTCCGTGGTCTTTTCCTGGAGCAGCCGGATATTCTCCCTGCTCGCCGCGGAGGGATGAGCCGACGCCTCGGTGTCGGGGATGTACTTGTTGATGAGACTGCTGATGGCGCCGCCCGCCGGATACCAGCTTCCCCCGGTGCTTGCCGTCGCGATGGACAAAAGACGCTTATCAGCCGCAAGAGTCATGGAAGCGTTTCCTGCTACAAGGCAGAAGCCCGCCAGGAAACAAGCCGCTAGGACCGCCGTACTTATCTGCTTTCTCATTTCTCCCTCCTGATGTCTTTGTTATGAATTGGATTTTCAGGCATTTCCGTCGATTTCCCTGCATCACCTCCTTTTCGGCCCGGTTTTCTTCCGGTCACTGCTCTCGAAGAACACGTTTCAACGCCTTTCCCGAGGGATTTCTCGGGATCGCATCCACAAACGAAACTTTCCGGGGCTTCTTGTACCCGGCGAGGTACTTCTTGCAGAAGGCCACGACTTCCTCCTCATCCAGATCCGTGCCTTCTCTCTTGACCACATATGCCTTGACCGCTTCACCCCATTGGGGGTCCGGCACGCCCACAACGGCAACATCGGCCACCGCCGGGTGCCTGCTCAGGACCTCTTCGAGCTCGCGGGGGTAGATGTTTTCCCCTCCGCTCAAAATCATGTCCTTCTTCCTGTCGACGATATAGAAGAACCCTTCCTCATCCTGCCTGGCGAGATCGCCGGTATAGAGCCAGCCGTCCCGGAGCGCCTCGCGGGTGGCCCGCGGATTTCCGTAATACCCTTCCATGACGTTGGGCCCTTTGCAGATGAGCTCGCCGACTTCACCGGGCGGCAGGGGCCTGCCCTCTTCATCCACCACCAGGACACGGAGGAACGGCAATGCCCGGCCCACGGAACCGTGTTTGATCCTCGACTCGTGCGCCCTCAGGATCGCAATGCAGGGGGAGGCCTCCGTACAACCGTAAACGTCGTACACGCCGTCGATGTTTGGGAAAAAATCGAGGAGCCTCTCCTTGAGGGCGGCGGAAAGCTTGTCCGCTCCCGCCGTGCATTTGGTGACGGAGGACCTGTTGTAGCGGCCCGCCTCGGACTGCCAGAGGAGCAGGTTAAAAAGCGCGGGCGCTCCGGAGATCACGGTCACTTTCTCCCGCTCGATGCATTTGAGATACTCCACGGGTTCGAATTTCTTCATGAGGATGCTGGTGCCCCCGAGGGCGATCTGAATCGTAAAATGATTGTTGAGCGCTGCGGTATGATAAAGCGGCCCGGCAATCAGGGCGGTTTCGGCTTCTCTGTCTTCTCTCCCCATCATCGTGTTGACCAGGTTCCAGAGGATGTTCCTGTGCGTGAGGAGCGCGCCTTTGGGTTTTCCCGTGGTGCCGGAAGTGTACATCAACTGGCACCAGTCGTCCTCATGTATCTCCGGCAAGTCCGGGGAGGCTTCTCCCCCTGCAAGGAAATCCTCGTAGTCCCGCGAAAAAGAGGGCTCGCCCGCTTTCGGGCTGACAAAGGTTCTCACGCTTTCGAGCTCCCCGGCGATTTGCCGGACCGTTTCCTCGAATTCGGGCCCGAAAAAGAAAAGGCTTGCCCCTGAATCGTTCAGGATGTGCAGGATCTCCGGCCCTACAAAGCGGAAATTCACCGGCGTGGGGACCAGGCCGGCTTTGAGCGAAGCAAAATAGACCTCCGCGAAGTGAATCCCGTTAAAAAAGAGAATCCCCACCCGCTCCCGTTTCCTGAACCCCTCTCCCAGCATGGCCGAGGCAAGGGCGTCCGTCCTGCGGTCGAGTGTCCGAAAGGAGAATCGGCCCTCTTCCGAGACGACGGCCGTCCTTTCCGGGTACTTGCCCGCGGCATTGGCAAGCAAAGAAGCCACGTTCATGAAACCCCTCCTTTGGAGGGACCCGCGGAAATGAAAGGATACTTCCCCGTGTATCCCATCATGCGGGAGAGCATCCGGCCCTGCTCCAGGATCCCGTCCCTGGCCCGGTCCAGAACTTCGGGGTCGTTCTCCTCCGAGGAGAGCGACATGTTGACGGCGGCGACCACCGTTTCGCGGTGATCCAAAATGGGCACTCCAATGGAATAAAGCGCGGGAGAGAGCTCCATGTTGCAGATACTGAACGTCCTTTCCCGGGTTGCCATGATTTCCTGCAGGAGTTCTTCTTTGTCGGTGATGGTCCGACCCGTCATTTTCTCGAGCGGCATTCGGTCTATGCGGGCTTTGAGTTCAGCGTCTTCCAGGGCGGCCAACAGGAGTTTTCCCGACGCGGTGCAATGGCTCGGGAGCCTCGATCCCGGACGAAGATCGTATTTCAGAAACTTCCGGACTTCATTCCGGAAGACGAACACGATCTCGGTGTCGTCGAGGATGGCCATGTTCACGGTCTTTCCGGTTTTTTCAGAAAACTCGCGGAGTTTCGACTCGGCAAAGGTAACAAGTTCCGACCCGTGCAGGTAGGAGAACCCCAGGGACAGCACCTTCGGTCCGAGATAGAATTCCTTGTGCCGGTTTCGGCCCAGGAATCCCAGGGCCATCAAGGTGTCCGTAAATCTCTGGACGGCCGTTCGATTCATTCCCGTGATTCGGGAAAGCTCTGTGAGGGTAAGCGTGGTCTTTCCCGCGGAAAAGGCTTGAAGGATCATGAGGCCTCTTGCCAGGGACTGGTTGAAGTGTGTCTGCTTTCGGCCCATAGAAATAACGAAGAGCGTTATTCGGTTTCACTTTTCATGAGAATAACGGGGGCCCCGCCTGGAGGTCAAGGGAAATTTGAGGCTCTTCCCCAGGAAAATCTTAAGCGGATTTCGGCTTTCCAAAGAGTGCCGCATCCGTCGATACAGTCTTCCCCGGCCCGGGGGGAAAACAGGCGTTCCCCGTTGGTTTTTGTCTTTTGGTTCGCATCCATGAACTCCGCCGGGCTCTCCGGGACAGCGTGAGGCAGGTTTCCTGCAGAACAGACTGTATCCCAATTTCGGAAAAACGTCATTCCGGACGAGCACCGCGAAGCATAGAGAGATCCGGAATCCAGGAAAATGGCATCATATCATGAACTTATGGATCCCGGCTCGCGCCCCGTTTCACGGGTCTTGGCCGGGACGGCGAACTGCGATACAGCCTCAGGAGCGGGCCTGCCCACGAAGCAAAGATTGCGGCATGGTGAAATGTTTGCGGGCAGGCCCGCTCCTACGTGGAGGTGAGAAAATTGACCAAGATGCGGATGAACCGTAGCGTCCATGTAACGGGCAGGTCAGTTGCCCACCAGGAAAATTGCCGCGCCGGCCCCGCGGCGTTTCCCGGCATAAAGCGAACCGTTTCGCCTATTTTGATGCCTGCAAGGTAGAATTCCAGATATTCGGGTCGCCGGTGCTTGGGTACTTACCGGCCTCTTTGCAGCACCCAAAACACGTTGGGTTTCATCCGTTTAGCCTGTTAGCCTGAGCCTGGGGTCGGACCAAGCTATCTAATTGATTATTAATCTGAATCGTCCCAGGAAAACGTATTTCCAGGCCTTAGACCGCTATTTTCAATGGCAAAATTGGCAGCATAAGAAATAACGGATTCCCGAAGTTCATATCCTTCATCTGTACCAATAGTTTTACGTCCTTTGGCCCTGAAACCAAGTTTGCTGTGCGACACATACCCAGGCAGGTAATGTCGGCCTGCCCTTGCCATCTTATTGCCGCTCTCTTATACGGCCTCTTTTGATATCAAAACCGCACTCCTAAGGCCAAAAAATGGATGATTTTCGGACATTAATATAACTATTTCAATTTGTTATCTCGTTCCGACCGGTCTCCCGCGGTCTCCGGATCTCCGCGGATGCATGCATCCATTCGTTGGCGATCCTCTTCTTTCTGTTTCCGGGCTTTCCGCTCGGCTTGCTTTCGCTTCTTGTCTTGCACCATCTGCTCAACAGATCGGACGTTGTCCGGTCGTGTTTTCCCGAAACGCTTGAAATACAGCTCCTCGATAAACTGCGGGAGAGGGCGTTTCCATGGCTCCTGTTTGTGGTTCGCCTTGCCGCCGAGCTTCTTCGGGTTCATGCCGAGCTCACGCGCCATCTGGATGTGCGCGTGGGAAAGATGAAAGCGCTTCCGCACATCCACCCACGGCTGGTACTTGGGCGACAAGTTCTTCTTCCGCTTTGCCATCATCGTCTCTCGCCAACGCGCCGGGTAACAGGCTGGCTTTGGAGCGCAGCAGAAAAACCAGTCCTCGTTCACCCGGATGTTATCTGGTTTTTCGAATTGTCATCTCCGCCGCTAATCCTAACCCTGCCTTCCTCAACAATCCAGAGACGACACTCGAGTGGCTCTTTAAATAATATTTTTATTAATCGGCTCACGACAGAAAGTACGTGGGGTTTATCCTGGCCTTTGAGGCGGAGAACGATCAGTCTGAATTGCGTACCAAGACATGCTGCCCAAAATGACTGCAGGGATCAGTTCTCGACATTCGACAGGTTTAGCTTAAGACATTCACCTCAAATATGCCCCGGAGATTTAAGAGGATTTGTCGATATATCCTTTCAAGCTTTTCACATCGTTATGTTGATGTTGAGACCTGCCCTCCATGATTCTCACTGCCGCTTGTCCTGCCAGGGCCATCTACCGGTTATCTCTACTTCCAGCGTGAAGCTCAGGAACGTTCTTATGAGTACAACGATGGCCAGAACCCCTATTGTCTCAAAGGTCAACTCGACTGCCACCGTATAAATGATATCCGCTGCAATGAGAAACTCAAGCCCAAGCAAAATGCCCCGGCCAAGGAATTGGCGGAACTCCTGAAAGATAGAATCTTTCTCTTCTTTTTTGAGTAGCCGGGCTGCGGCATTAAACAGTGCATATAGCGCAAACAACGTAATAATTCCGATGCCGATCACCTCAATAATTGCTGCACACCAGGCTGCTACTGGTATTACAAAGTCAACCACATTATCTCCCTATGTGCCCGCGTCGTGGCAGGAATGGCCGTTCGCCCGGCACCCTCCACACAGTCCCGGACGGGCAGTTTTCTCCCGCCTTGGCGGGATTCCTCGGTTGTACTCGCTTCCGCGCCGGCCTATCCAACGCACACTGATGGAGGCGCGTCTTTTCCGTCGGCCACGGGCTCGGGATCCCCTGCCACGCAAGAACGCGCTTGAATTGGTCCCGGTTGTAGCTTCTCCGCTGACGCTGCGGCCAAGGGCAGGCAGGGTTTCCACTGATCTTTGTAAAAAAGTCACACATCCAATGTCTTTCGGCTTCTCAAAACGGCTCGGCCCCGGGTGTCGGACCGCAATGTTATACGTTGCCTCCATTTCTGATTCTGATGTTAATTACGGAACTCTATACCGAATTTATTGAAAAACTTGACAACTTTCATATAAACATCGGTAATGCTGATTCCTTTAATTGAATGGTTCTCGGGCATATTAAACGCAAACGGATGAGGTGGAATGAATGTCATTTCAAGTGACACAGGATATTTTCCCCCGTCTTTTACCTTTAATATACTCTTATAATGAACGCAATCATATGCCTTGAGCACAACTCCATAAATATCTTCATTGGATTCAAACAAAACATTGTATTTTGGCATAGTTTCAAGTGCTTCTTTTTACAAATTTATATCTGTAATGCCTCGTACGCTCGGCTTAAGAGGTACGAATGGAACGCGGCGAGATGAGCATCCTTCTCCAAGCTGATGTTCCGTTATAAGTATTATCAGGCTGAAACCCCCTGATATATAACCGGTCGATATTTTGGTGGTTGAATAGGCTTGCCCTCTGCTCGTGCTGCCTCCATCCATAGATCCTTAGCCTTTTGGACCTCATGCAATGCCTCGTCAGGAGTATCACCGAATGCGGAGCACGCCTCAAGATCAGGTATATCAGCGATGTACCCTTCGTCATCATCTGAATAGAAAATGTTAATATGATAGTCTCCCATCATTCATCCTCCAGTTTAAGATTATATTTTTCAACCAGTTTAAGAAACTGTCGCATTTGATATGTTTTGGCTTGGCCCTCGACATTTTGCAGATTCACAAGCTCAGGAATATCAGGCCGGGCGAAAATGTGGTGGCTGCCGTCAGTCCGTGATAGTTCGAAACCGAAACCTTCAACTAGATTAACCATCTCTGTGAATCTTCTGTTCTTAGAACCACCAATTATTTTGGTTCTTCCGGAAATATAGATACCTGTTTGATTCGGAATAGCTCTCGGAGATGTCCCAGTGACACTTTTGAAGCCTTATCTTCTGGTTCTTGCGGAATTCGGGAACCTCTTAGAATTCAGATAGCCCTTAGAGCGGGGGAAATGAATGTTTTTTTGCTCGCTCCTACAGGGACTCGAAAGCGCTTCTGTAGGAGCGGCGTTAGCCGCGAACCGAGAAACGCTACCATGGTCGCCAAGGTGAGACCTTCGCAACCGAAAGTCGCCGCAGTCACCTGTTCGGAGCTTGTTCGCGGGCAAGCCCGCTCCTACAGGATGGTCGGAGCATCTTCTCTGCAGAGCGGTGTCAGGCCAAAATCAGAATGCCACGATTTTTCTCAAGCATCCCGTCAATAACAATTGTCGGTTTCGAGCAACCGCTTCACAATTTCTGCTTCAGGGATAAGCTTTCAGTGCATCGATCCGGCCAGACTGAATCCTGCCGTCTGTTTCCAGCAGGAGTTTTTTGTGTTTAAAAAGGCGCCGCCATCCTATAAATTGCAAATAGCAGCATAGTGGGGTTTGCTTCCCGGTCTTTTTGAACGCTTGTTTCTGTCCTGGAACTCCGAGGAAAACGCTTTTCGGAGATTGGTCACGAGAGTGCCGAATGGTTTACGACGCCCGCATCAGCACCGGTTGGAAAAGTCTGGACACGATTATCGATTATCTGCGCAAGGGAGACAACGTCGTCTGGCAGGTTGATCGTATCGATGATTACCAGCGACTGGTCTCTCCCTTTGTGGAAATCTCTCTCGCCAGGAATGAGCGGGTGGTTTATATCAGGTTTGCCCAGCATGCACCCCTTGTTAAAGATCATCCCGGAGTGACGACCTACCACCTGGAAGTCGGAAAGGGGTTCGAGTCGTTTTCAGCCGGAGTTTACGGCATCATTACACGGGAAGGGAAAGACTGTTGCTATGTTTTCGATTCTCTTTCCTACCTGCTGCAGGTCTGGGCTACGGATTTGATGATCGGTGACTTCTTCACCATCACTTGCCCCTACCTTTTCGAACTGCACACGATCGCTTATTTCGCCATCCTCCGCAATCGCCATTCTTTTAAGGCGATTGCCCGCATCAGGGAAATTACCCAGGTGCTCATCGATGTGTACAACTACGACGGAGACATCTGTATTCACCCGGTGAAGGTCCTTCACCGTTATTCGCCTACCATGTTCTTCCCGCACGTCAAGGAAAAAGACCAATTGGTGCCGGTAATCAACAGCATGGATGCCACCCGCATGTTTTCTCATCCTTCGCGCGACTATGCTGCGGCCGCCCGGCGCCACCTGGATTACTGGGACCGCCTGTTCATGGAGGCCGGGGACCTGCTGGAGTCCGGGGCGAGCCCCGAAGAAGAATCGGAAATGGCGGAGAATCTGATCCGCCTGTTTCTGAGCCGTAATGAACGGATCCTGTCGCTGATAAAAAGATATCTATCCCTTGAAGACCTCCTCCGGATCAAGGAGCGGCTGATCGGGACGGGCTTTATCGGAGGGAAATCGGTCGGGATGCTCCTGTCCCGGAAGATCCTGCAGCAGGACAAAACGGGTGACTGGCTGGAGATCCTGGAACATCACGATTCCTTTTATATTGGATCGGATGTCTTTTATTCTTATATCGTTCAAAACGGCTGGTGGAATCTGTTTATGGAGCATAAAACCGTGAATGGCTACTTTGCCAGAGCTGCGGACCTGAAAAACAAAATGCTTTCAGGCGTCTTTACCGAAGA
Organism: uncultured Desulfobacteraceae bacterium; assembly: GCA_964455075.1. GTDB lineage: Bacteria > Desulfobacterota > DSM-4660 > Desulfatiglandales > Desulfatiglandaceae > CAYVUX01. Next base: position 11,240 of record CAYVUX010000044.1, read on the forward strand.
AATACAGGAAAAATTTCGACTGATGCTGGAGTATTTCGGTCAATCTCCCATCGTGGTACGTTCCAGCAGCCTTCTGGAAGACGCCTACGGCAGTGCATTCGCCGGAAAATACGCGAGCTTTTTCTGTGTCAACCAGGGCTCTCCGGAAACGAGATACGAAGATTTCGAAGCAGCGGTGCGGCGGATTTATGCCAGCACCATGGGCAAAGACGCACTTGCCTACAGACGACAACGGGGCCTTGATCAAAACGACGAGCAAATGGCCCTCCTGGTTCAGCGGGTGTCCGGGGTGCATCACAAGCATTATTTTTTCCCTGAAATGGCCGGGGTGGGCCTTTCGCATAATCCGTTCGTCTGGAAAAGAGGTATGAACCCCAAGGCGGGCATGGTCCGGCTCGTGGTCGGCCTTGGAACACGCGCTGTCAACCGTGTGGGAAATGACTACCCCAGGATCATTGCCTTGGACGAACCGCTGGCAAAGCCCTTTGTCGGCATTGCAGATGCCCGTGAGTTTTTGCAGCACTCTGTGGATATGCTGAATCTTGAGGAAAACCGGATGGTGACCCTGGATATCCAGGAATTGATCGAAAAGGACGTGATAAATCTACTCGAACTCGTGGCTGAACGGGATACGGAAGCCGCGAAGCAAATGAGGGAGATGGGAAAACCCGCCGGCGATTACTGGATTCTAACGCTCGACCCGTTTGTATTGGAAACACCGTTCGTAAACCTGATGACCGGCATGCTCAGAATGTTGGAGGATGCTTACCGGAATCCGGTGGACATTGAATTCACGGTCAATTTCAACCGGGCAGGAAAACTCCGGGTCAACCTGCTGCAATGCCGGCCGTTTCAAACCGCCGGGGATTTCAATCATGTGGTTATGCCGGAGGAGATCGCAGAAGAAGAGACCATTATCGGGATGGAAGGCAATTTCATGGGGGGTAGTGTGCTGCAGCCGATTTCAAGGATCCTGTTCGTGGTCCCCGAGGCCTATTCCGCGCTCCCCCTGGCGGAAAAATACGGTGTGGCCAGGCTGATCGGCAGGTTGAACCAGTCCTTGGCGCACCGGGAAGAGGCTCCGACACTTCTCATAGGGCCCGGGCGATGGGGAACCCAAAGCCCGGAAATGGGCGTTCCGGTCAAATTCTCTGAGATAAACAACATCGCCGTGATTGCTGAAATCAGTTATCGATCCGGCAACCTGATACCGGATTTGTCTTTCGGCACTCATTTTTTCCATGACCTGATCGAGAGCGGCATCTTTTATCTGGCCGTTTATCCTGAAAAGGCCGGCGTGGTGTTCAAACAGGAATGGCTCAAATCCCTCCCGAACCTGCTCGGAACCATTAGTCCCGCCCACGGCCGCCTGGGCCACGTGGTCAAATGTATTGATACGACGGAATACGGCGTAACGCTTGCCTCGGACATTGAAACACAAAGGGTCATCTGCTACCGGAGTGAGCATTCCGGGAAGCAAACCACCCCTTGAGAATTTGGTTCATCCGGAATTTGCGTATTTCTAAATTCGGATAGCTCTGAAGGAGGGGGGAATGTCCCGGTTTGTGCCCGGTCTTTCTCTTGCTCTTGTTCGTCATTCCGGCGGAAGAGTCTGTGTCGCAATTCGAAAAGACGGGTTCTTCCGGAAAATGGATCCCTAAGTGTTGCCAAACAGAAATGGTTCATCCGGTTTTCGCATCCTTATGTCTTTGAAGGGGAATGAGAAATCGTGGCATTCTGATTTTGGCCCGGCAGCGCTCCCTGCAGAGAAGACGCTCCGGCCATCCTGTAGGAGCGGGCTTGCCCGCGAACAAGCTCCGGACGGGTGACTGCGGTGGCGTTCGGTTGCGATGGAACCGGGTTGCCTGCTTGTAGGAGAGATTTTATCACGAAGACCTTGAGACCTTTGTAAAACGCTCCCTTTTGTCCCATCTCCCGGTTTCACCGGGACAGGTCCGCGTTCACGCTCAAATTTCAATCCTCAAAATATTCAGAATATTCCTGCGGTTGATCCCGCCTCAGGCGGGAATTGTCTTCCTTGACCGTGAACAAAATTGAACATTTTTCAAAGGGCTCACCTTAGCGACTCTGGTAGCGTTTCTCGGTTCGCGGCTGACGCCGCTCCTACAGAAGCGCTTTCGAG